>NZ_CALSOK010000009.1:0-82110 GCF_943787955.1 uncultured Paraglaciecola sp. | reverse complement strand
AGCGTATTGATTTAGATGGCAAAGATGTAGCTGCTATTGAAGATGAACACGTTGAACACGCAAAAAAAGCAACTTGATGAAGCAAAGCAAAAGTGGCAGAAAAGCGTAAAGAGCTTAAAGCCGCTGGTGCCGATGTAAAACCTAGTTACAAAAAGAAAGAAGTGCCTAAGTTTAAAACTACGACTAAAGTAGTTAACAAAGAACAAGCTAAAGTTAAGCAGCCTCCCGCTGAAAGATTAGAGCGAGAGCATATTGTCCCAGGAACCGCTGTGACAGTGAAGATTGGCAAGAGCCCGATGCCTGCAACTATTACTGATGTCAGTAAAGATGGTATTCAAGTGCAACTCGATACAGGAATGGTGGTCAAAGTTCAATTAGAAAACTTGAGATTGGCTCGTTCAAAGAGGTAATAGATGATTAAATCAATTCGTATATCTGTGGCATCATCTTTATTGGTATTGAGCTCTAGCTCTATAGCAATAGAGAGCAGTTTGGGAGTGAAAGACTTACCTAAATTGGCTCAAGAGTCGCAACACGTAGCGTCAGCAAAAAGAGTGTCGTCGCAATTTCTTCGCTCCCACTATAAACAGATTGATTTAGATGATGAATTATCGATTAAAATATTTGATCGATTTCTTCGCTCCTTAGATTTTAATCGTAATATATTCAGTGCTGAAGACATTAAAAGTTTCTCTGCTTACAGGGTCAATTTTGATGACGCGATTGAGCGGGGTAACTTAAGTATTGCCTATAAAATTTATCAACTTAATATGCAGCGTCGCACCGAGAGATACGAATATGCACTCAGCTTGTTAAAAAAAGAATATAACTTTGAACTGGCTAATGACAAATTGTTTATGATCGTGAAGAGGCTAACTGGGCCAAAAATAGTCAAGAATTAGATGAATTATGGCGTCAAAGAGTCAAATATGACGCGCTTAATTTAAAGTTAGCAGGAAAAGATTGGTCAAAAACACAAGAATTATTAACTAAACGCTACGAACGTGCGATTAAACGTTTAACACAAACTTCTAGCGAAGATGTTTTTCAAACTGTTATGAATTCTTTTGCGCGAAGTATTGAAGCGCATACTAGTTATTTATCTCCACGCAACGCAGAACGTTTCAAATGGAAATGAATTTATCTTTTGAAGGTATTGGTGCAGTTTTGCTCAGCGAAGATGACTATACAGTTATTCGCAGTGTTGTGCCTGGCGGTCCTGCCGATTTATCTAACAACATTAAACCTGAAGATAAAATTGTAGGTGTTGCTCAAGGGCAAGATGAGTTTGTTGATGTTATCGGATGGCGTTTAGATGAAGTAGTAGAGCTTATTAAAGGACCTAAAGGTAGCGTCGTAAAACTTCAGGTAGTAAAAGGGTCGTCTGAGTCAACAGTACCAGTAGTCGTAAGCCTCACCCGAGACAAAATAAAGTTGGAAGACCGAGCTGCAAAATCTGAAGTTTACACTCCTAAAGATGGTCCAAACAAGGATCAAAAATTGGGGTAATTTCAATACCATCTTTTTATAACAACTTACACAAAGATGTTATAAAGGAAATTGACAGTCTGAATGAACAAGGCGTTCGAGGCATTATTGTTGATTTAAGAGGCAATGGTGGTGGTTCTCTAACTGAATCAACACTACTTTCTGGCTTATTTATTGACAAGGGTCCTGTGGTTCAAATTCGTGATGGCGCTGGGCGTATTCGTCTTGAAAAGGATGTAGATGGTAAGATCTTTTATGATGGTCCATTAACAGTATTAGTCGACCGTTACAGTGCTTCAGCTTCAGAAATTTTTGCCGCCGCCATGCAAGACTACAATCGTGCTTTAATATTAGGCGAACAGACCTTTGGAAAGGGTACAGTGCAGCAACACCGTCCATTAGGCAGAATTTATGATTTATACGAAAACCCTTTAGGCAGTGTTCAGTTCACAATAGCCAAGTTTTATCGGATAAACGGTGGCAGTACTCAGCATAAAGGTGTTGTTCCAGATATTTTGTTTCCATCTGTAATAGACCATGCTGATTGGGGCGAAAGCCAAGAAGAAAATGCACTACCTTGGGACAGTATTGCTAGGGCCAATTACACCACATTTGGTGAAAACAAAAATACGGTCAAAGGTTTAACAGATTTATACAATCAAAGAGCTAAAAAAGAATTCAACTACATTATCGAGGATATAGAGCGTTACAAAATCAGAAAAGAAGATAAAACCATTTCTTTGGTTGAAACAGAACGCCTAAAAGAGAAAAAAGAAATTGAACAACGTAATATTTTACGCACTAATGAACGCCTTGTCCGTCTTGGTTTCGAAAAAGTTGAAAATTTAGAGGACTTGCCAGAAATACTTGAATCTGTTGACCCGTTTCTAGAAGAAGCAGCGAACATTACATATGATGTATTAACTATGGGCAAGTACGCCATTAATAAATAAAATAATAACGGGCTGCTTCATGCAGCCTGTTTCTTTATAAAAATAATAATAATAAGGGCACAACATGGCTGTACGCGGAGAGTTTTCATCTCGATTGGGATTTGTGCTAGCTGCTGCTGGCTCAGCGGTAGGATTAGGCAATATTTGGGGGTTTCCAACCCAAGTTGCCAGTAACGGCGGCGCTGCATTTGTGTTGGTTTATATTGTTTTAGCCTTTCTTTTAGCTTACCCAGTACTGATGGCGGAATTAATAATAGGTCGCGCCACTCGATCAAACATGGTGGATGCATTAGGCAAGATATCAGGAAGTAATATTGGACGTGCAACAGGCGTGTGGGGTTTTGTAACTGTGTCTTTAATTCTGTCATTTTATGCATTGGTTGCGGGATGGATGTTATCCCATTTTCTGCAAACTATCAGCGATATGCTTGGTCAAGATGGAATTTCAACTTGGTTAGTATCATCTTCATATACAAGAGATATTCTTTTTTCTGGTGTTTTTCTTTGTTTAACTGCCAGTATTGTTACTGGAGGAGTGAAACAAGGCATTGAGTTATGGTCAGTTCGATTAATGCCAGCTCTGTTTATCATTATTGTTTTGTTAATTATATATGTATCTACATTAGCTGGCGCGGCTGAGGGTTGGAAAGCTTATTTACTTCCCAACTTTAGTCTGATCATGGAACCAGATTTGCTGATAAGTGCAATGGGACAAGCTTTCTTCTCTATGTCCTTAGGTGTCGGAACCATGTTGGTATATGGTTCTTACGTCAGTAAAAAAGAAAATTTACCTACTCTTGGAGCTTCTGTCGCATTAGTTGATATCGGCGTCGCTATTTTGGCAGGGATGCTGATTATTCCTGCTATGTATGTAGCACTCCATAACGGTGTTAAAATATTTTCTGATAGCGGTGCATTAATCGAAGGCCCCAACCTAATTTTTGCAGTTTTGCCATCTTTATTTGAAACGATGGGTACAGTTGGCATATATGTAGCATTTGTGTTTTTTGCCTTAATGATAATAGCTGCTTTGACGTCCTCAATATCAATGCTTGAAGTCCCTGTAGCTTATGTAGTTGAAAGTAAAGGTATAGGCAGAAAAAGGGCAGTGTGGTTTTTAACGCTTGTAGTATTTATTATGAGTTCAACCATTGCATTTAATATGGATAGTCTGTTTGGATTGGTCATAGATTTAACCACTAAGTATAGTCAGCCTTTACTTGGGCTGGTCTTATGTGTATTTGCTGGATGGGTATGGAAACGTGACCAAATATTAGCCGAACTAAAACATGGTAGTGAACAGGTAGAGCGCAGTATGTTTTGGAAAATTTGGCCGTGGTATGTTCGCTTTGTATGTCCAGTAGTTATAGCTGTTATGTTTTACCGTTCGATAGTGGGTTAGTCTTACAACAAAGATTAAACCCAATTTAAACCTTGTAGGATTGTAAAACATTATGACAATTGAAAAACCAAAAGTAGAAGCATCTTTATCTGATGCACTAATTCCAATTGTAATATTGATTGTATTACTGGGGGGGTCGGTATATTTATTTGAAGATAATTCCTCTTTTGGCCCAAACCAAATTGCCTTATTAGTAGCTATGGGTATAGCAGCCATTATTGGTTTGAAAAATGGTTATAGCTGGGATGATATTGAGCAGGGTATTATTAAAGGGATTTCTCGTTCGTTAGGTGCCATTCTTATCCTGTTGGCAGTAGGCTCACTTATTGGTACTTGGATGTTAGCGGGAACAGTGCCAACCCTGATATATTATGGTTTAGACTTATTAAACCCTTCGATGTTTTACGCAGCTACCTGTCTTATTTGTGCCATAGTTGCCATGAGCATTGGTAGCTCATGGACCACAGCAGCGACTGTCGGTGTAGCCCTCATGGGGGTATCTATAGGTATGGGCATGTCTGAAGCGGTTACAGCAGGTGCCATTATATCTGGAGCCTATTTTGGGGATAAAATATCACCACTTTCTGAGACAACTAATTTAGCACCTGCTATAGCAGGCACTAACTTATTTGAACATATTCAATACATGATGTGGACTACTGTACCCAGTATTATTATCACCCTCATTATATTTGTAGTGATTGGTTTAGGTGCTGATTTACCTGACTCTGCTAGTAGTATCGAAGAAATGCAAACCTTGTTGCAGCAAGAGTTTAATTTGGGTTTACATATGTTGATACCCTTGTTGGTTTTGTTAACTCTGGCAATTAAAAAAGTACCTGCATTTCCAGCCGTTGCTATAGGCGCATTGTTAGGTGGTATATGGGCTGCGGTGTTCCAACCTGAAGTTATTGCAAGTCTATCAGGTGAAGGAGATAGCGCTCTTCGAGGTTCAATTGTAGTGGTATGGACAGCATTGTTTGATGGTGTTTCTTTCGCAACTCCTAGTGATACGTTAAATAACCTTTTAAGTCGTGGAGGTATGTCCAGTATGCTGAATACTATCTGGCTAATTATGTGTGCCATGACTTTTGGCGCTGTATTAGAAAGAATTGGGCTACTTAAAAGAGTGGTAAGTGCATTTTTAAAAGGCGCCACCACCGCAGGTGATATGATCACAAGAACTATTTTGACGTGTATTGGCACTAATATTATTACCGCCGACCAGTATATGGCGATTGTGATGCCAGGTAGAATGTATAAAAATGAGTTTGAAAAACGTGGCTTACATCAGCTCAACTTATCCCGAAGTTTAGAAGATGGTGGAACATTAACATCGCCACTTATTCCATGGAACACTTGTGGCGTATATATGCACGGTGTTTTGGCAGTAAACCCTTTAGATTATATTTTCTTTACGTTTTTTAATTTAATTAACCCAGTGTTAGCTATTATTTATGCTTACTTAGGTATTAAAATTTTACGCATACCTATTCCTGATGTTGTACAAGCTTCAATCACCGCAAAAACATAATTTGCTGACTGGTAAGTAAGTTTTGTTAGTCCCCATTAAATTTCATCCATTTTGAGGATATGATGTCCACTATTATACCCGCTGTAAAAAAACGCTGTGACTACCGTCAACCTGACTTTTTAATCAATCACGTACAGCTAGAATTTACCTTGATTGATAAAAGTACAAAAGTGATCTGTGTTTCTAAGGTAACCAGAAACGGAATTCATACTAGACCCCTTATATTGGACGGCGAAGGCATTCAGTTATCGTCTGTGCACATAGATGGTAGTAATGTTTCTAATTATCATCAAACAGACACATCACTTACAATTGACACCAATATTGATGAATTTGAATTACGTATTGAAAATATTATTAACCCCAAAGATAACTCAAGCTTAGAAGGTTTATATTTGCAAGCAGGAGCGTATTGCACGCAATGTGAGGCCGAAGGCTTTAGAAAGATCACATATTTTCTGGATAGACCTGATGTACTAGCAACATATGAAGTCAAAATAATTGCGGATAAGAAACGTTTTCCTTTTTTACTTTCTAATGGCAATAAGGTCGATTCTGGTGACTTAACCGATGGCAAACATTGGATAAAGTGGTCAGATCCCTTTAAAAAACCTTGTTATTTATTTGCTTTAGTAGCTGGAGATTTTGACCTCTTGGAGGACAGCTTCATTACCCAGTCAGGTAGAACCATAGCCTTAGAATTATTTGTAGATAAAGGCATGCTTGGTAGAGGTCAACACGCCCTAGATTCACTAAAAAAAGCCATGAAGTGGGACGAAACTGAATTTGGACTTGAGTATGACCTTGAAATTTACATGATTGTGGCCGTCGACTTTTTTAACATGGGGGCTATGGAGAACAAGGGGCTTAATGTATTTAATAGTAAATTTGTCTTAGCCGATGCACAAACTGCTACTGATGAAGACTATTTTAATATAGAAGCAGTTATTGCCCATGAGTACTTCCATAATTGGACTGGTAATCGAGTGACCTGCCGTGATTGGTTTCAATTAAGTTTAAAGGAAGGTTTAACCGTGTTTCGTGATCAGCAATTTAGTGCTGACATGTCTTCGCCTATTGTTAATCGAATCCAAAACGTAAGAATCATTCGAGAACGACAATTTGCTGAAGATGCAAGCGCTATGTCACACCCCATCAGGCCTGATGAAGTAATTGAAATGAATAATTTTTATACTGTTACTGTGTATGATAAAGGCTCTGAAGTGATCAGAATGTTATTTACTGTGTTAGGTAAAACAGGATTTTTAGCGGGTATCAAACTGTACTTTAAACGTTTTGATGGCCAAGCAGTTACATGTGATGACTTTGTGCAAGCCATGCAAGATGCTAATGATAAAGATTTATCACAATTTAGGCGTTGGTATAGTCAATCAGGTACACCTCAAGTTGATGTCTCAGACTCTTATGATGCAAGTACAAAAACGTATCGAATTCAATTTCAACAGACACATTCTGCTACGTTCGAGCAAAAAGAAAAACAGAACTTAGTCATTCCTATTCAATTTAGTCTGCTTAACGATAAACTTGTTCCTCTGATGTTGGGTGATTCTGGTAAAGAGCAAATCACTTTAGAATTAGTTGACACCCAACAAAGCCTCGAATTTACAAACGTCGATTCAATGCCAATTCCTTCATTGCTCCATGGTTTTAGTGCACCTGTTAAGCTGAATTATCCATACAGCCAGCAGCAGTTAAGTAACGTTATGCTAGGCTCACCTGATGAATTTGCTCGTTGGGATGCTGGCCAAAAATTATTTAGTGATTGTATTCATAATTTAGCAAATAAAACTGAACAGCAACAGTTGGCCTCAATTACTCAAACAGTCTTAATGTTTGAACCTATATTCGAGGCAAAGGACATTTCGTTGGCTTTAAAAACTGAGATGTTGACCTTGCCGAGTTTTGAGACTTTGTTTCAACAAATGGACTCAGTCGATATTGAGGTATTAAGTCAATCACGAAAACAATTATTAAAAGCATTAGCTAAAACATTTCAAGTTAATTGGTTGAGCCATTATTCAGCGTTTGAAAAGCAACCTTATAAATACCAATCAAAGCAAGTTGAACAAAGAAAAATGCGTAATCTTGCGCTTAAGTATTTAACCCTGTCGGAACAGCCTGATGTTGAACAACTTTTAATACATCAATTTGATAACGCAGATAATATGACTGATTCTTTGGGCGTCTTAGGCGCCGCTCAATTTGGAGATCTGATTTTGTTTGAAAAACTGATGTTAGCGTTTGAAAAAAAATGGCATGCTGACCCCTTAGTTTTGGATAAGTGGTTTGCTGTACATGCTAATACCGATCGGTCAGATATACTTGCGCGCATCAGCATATTGATGGGGCACAGCCAATTCACCATTAATAACCCTAATAGAGTGAGAGCATTAATTGGTACCTTTAGTTTTTTCAATGTGACTGGATTCCACAATGTTGATGGCTCTGGTTATAAATTTGTTGCTGATTACCTGATAAAGTTAAATGAAGTTAACCCTCAAATTGCTGCCCGTATTATTACGCCTTTAATTCAATGGCAAAAAGTAGATAAAACCAGACAACAACTTATGCAACATCAACTAATGCGTATTGGTGATACAAAGGGGTTGAGTAAGGACTTATTTGAAAAAATCACAAAAAGTTTGCCCTAATGGTCATTGAATTTATATTAAGAACAGAACAATGCAGACGTTTTATTTTACCTTATCGCTTAAGTATGAATTATGTGAGCAGCTCTATGTTCCCGGAGTCAATAGCGTTGTTGTAAAAACTGACAATGGCAAAAGGGTCCAGTTACCGGTCAGTAATTTACGACCCCATGTGAGCCCAATTGGTATAAATGGTAGGTTTAGATTGATGATTGACGAGAATAATAAAATTAAAAGTTTTGAAAAGATTTCTTAAGAAGCGATCAAATATTGTAATTTAAATTTGCATAAGTATTTAATTGATTCCTACTCTGAAGGCCCTAATGGGCCTTTTTATGCTTTCAATTTGCATAGCTATTAAAAATGTTAAAATTAAGTAAATATAAGTCTATTATTGCATGTTAATTTTAGCGAGAATATGAATTGAGTTTCTAAAAATTGTATATATCTCAGTCTTTTGTCTAATCTAGTATGGCTAACCACAAATACCTTAGCATGCTCGTTAACTACAAATTTCCTGCTACTAATAACTTATAAATAAATAGGTAAACACATGACGGTTGCAGATAGCCAACATTCAGTTCTACTTGAAAATGTCTATAAATTGATTAATAAAAAAGTTGCTCCTGAGCGGGTTGAACAGGTTACAAGTTTCTCCAAAATACTCTTTAAAAACATCGCATATGAAGATTTAGATAACCGAGTTGAGGATAACCTTTACGGTGCAACATTGAGTCTTTGGAATCAGTTTGTTGATTATAAAGGCGATGCTCCTTTTATTCGCGCTTTTAATCCAGCTATTAGTAAACACGGGTGGCAATCAATTCATACTATCGTAGAAATTATAGTTACTGATATGCCTTTTTTAGTAGATTCAGTGCGAATGGCTCTGAATAAAATGGGCATAACAGCACACTTGTTGTTGCATTGTCCTATTGGACTTCAGCGTGATAAACAACACACAATAGTTTCCTTTGAAAGTAACACCAGTAAAAATAAAGAGGTTATTAAGCAAACTGTTTTCATGATTGAAGTAGACAGACAAACATCAAAACTTGCTTTAGAGCAACTTACAGTTGAGCTGATGTCAGTGGTTAACGATGTGTCCATGGCTGTACAAGATTGGCAACCAATGCGAACTCGGTTAAGAGAAATTATTGAGGAATTTAAATACAGTCAGTGTCCAATATCTGCAATACAGACAAAACAAACAGAAAATTTTTTAGTATGGCTAAACGATCACAATTTCACATTGATGGGATACCGTTCCTATAGTGCTAAGGGGATAAAAGGTGATTATCGTTGGGTTGCTGATAATGACTCTAGTCTAGGCCTGATGAAAAATTCAAAGACTAATCGTGACAGGGTCTTGTCGAATATTCCGCCTTCAGCCAGAGAGGAAGCTTTAAGTCACAATCCTTTAATGCTGACAAAAACCAATTCACGGTCTAGGGTTCATCGTCCTGCCTATTTGGATTACGTTGGCATTAAACGTTTTGACATTGATGGTAAGGTAATCGGGGAATATAGGTTTATCGGCCTTTATTCGGCTTCATTTTATAATAGTAGTGCTACACAGTTACCTGTGCTTGAAGAAAAAATCAACGCAATATCCAAATTGTCTGGTTTTGAACCTGGCTCACATGGGCATAAAGCCTTTTTGAATATTATTGAAACTTATCCACGAGACGAATTACTACAAGGCAGCATAAAAGAACTCGCAAAAATTGTATTAGGTATTTTTCAGATGCAAGAGCGAGGGATATCTAGGCTGTTCGCACGTAAAGATGTATTTGGTCGTTTTATTTCTTGCATGGTGTTTGTACCTAGAGAACGTTATAACACTCAATTACGAAAAGATACTCAGGCACTACTCAAACAATCTTTCGCCAGCGAAGAAGACGTTGAATTTACCACTTATTTTTCAGAATCGGTATATGCTAGAACGCATTACATTGTCAGAGTGAAAAACAATAACGCGGAATATAATGTGAAGGATATTGAGAAAAACATCATCGAATTAAATAAAAGCTGGGATGACAGGTTAGCTATCACTATTCGTTCTAATCATGGTGAGGCTAAAGGAAAAAAACTTGAACAGAGATATGTAAATGCTTTTCCAAGCAGTTACAAGGAGTACAATCTGCCCAGTGCTGCATTAGTTGATATCGAGAAATTAGAATTGCTTAATACTGAGCATACTCTAGATATGTTGTTTTACCGACCTCAAGAAGAAGGACCAGAAAGTAAAGCTGTAAAATTAAAACTGTTTCACAAAAATGAGCCTATCCATTTGTCAGCTGTATTACCTATGCTTGAAAACTTCGGTTTACGAGTAATAGATGAAAGTCCCTTTAAAATAAGTCCCAATGAAGAGGAGGTTAATTGGATCATGGACTTCTCCATGTTACATAACACCATCAATGACATGGATATGGGGCAGGCTCAGATGTTATTCCAAACAGCATTTTCAGAAGTTTGGTATAACGCCTTAGAAGATGATCCGTTTAATCGTTTAGTATTAGGTGCGGGATTAACCGGTAGAAATGTAACTGTTTTACGTTCTTACGCAAAATATATGCGTCAAATCGGCAGTTCTTTTAGCCGTGATTACATAGCAAATACCTTAGCAAACTATCCAAAAATCGCTAATTTACTGGTTCAATTGTTCCAACAAAAGTTTGATCCTAAAACAAAACGTAGTAGCAAGGCTGAAGAAACAACGCTTAACACTATTAAAGAACAATTAGAAAACGTATCTAATTTAGATGATGACAGGATTATCTGTCGTTATCTGGATTTGATTTTGGCTACTATGCGCAGCAACTTTTATCAAAAAGATGAACTGGGTAATCAAAAGTCTTATGTTTCATACAAAATGTTGCCTGAACTCATTCCAGAGATGCCATTACCTAGACCTAAATTTGAGATTTTTGTTTACTCACCTCGTATTGAAGGTGTGCATCTTAGAGGCGGGAAAGTAGCGCGAGGTGGATTACGTTGGTCAGACAGACAAGAAGATTTCAGGACAGAAATATTAGGCTTAGTTAAAGCACAACAAGTTAAAAATACTGTGATTGTGCCAGTAGGGGCTAAAGGCGGGTTTGTTTGTAAAAACTTACCTATGGGTCAGGGGCGTGAGGCTTTCCAAAAAGAAGGGCAAGAGTGTTATAAAATATTCATCCGAAGTTTACTGGACATCACTGACAACATAGTCGAAGGCAAAGTTGTACATCCTAAAGATGTTGTCCGACTAGATGACGAAGATGCCTATCTAGTTGTTGCCGCAGATAAGGGTACAGCAACGTTTTCTGATATTGCAAATGGAATTTCAGACGAGTTTAATTTTTGGTTAGGTGATGCGTTTGCATCAGGTGGCAGCATTGGTTACGACCATAAAAAAATGGGGATTACCGCAAAAGGTGCATGGGAGTCTGTTAAGCGTCATTTTAGAGAAATGGGTAAAGATTGTCAGACCACCGATTTTACGTGTGTTGCAATAGGTGACATGGCGGGTGATGTATTTGGTAACGGTATGTTGTTATCTACTCACACTAAATTAATTTGTGCTTTTAACCACTTACACATCTTTTTTGACCCTAGTCCAAACACTGAGACCACATATAAAGAAAGGAAACGGTTATTTGATAATCCATCGTTGAGTTGGGACGATTATGACAGAAAGCTTATTTCTAAAGGTGGTGATATCTTCAGTCGTTCAGCTAAATCAATTAAACTATCCTCAGAAATAAAGAAGTGGCTGGGCACTAAACAACACAGCATGACACCCAATGAGCTTATTCATAACGTATTACAGATGCCAGTTGATCTTCTTTGGAATGGTGGAATTGGTACCTATGTTAAAAGCACTTCCGAGAACCACGCCCAAGTAGGTGATCGGGCTAATGACGACGTGCGAATTAATGGGAAACAGGTACAAGCTAAAATAATTGGTGAAGGTGGAAATTTAGGAGCTACACAGCTTGGACGGATAGAATTTGCAACAAATGGCGGTATGGTAAATACAGATTTTATTGATAATGTGGGAGGAGTAGATTGTTCAGATAATGAGGTTAATATTAAAATTCTACTTAACTCTTTAGTTAATGCTGGTGATTTAACCATTAAACAACGAAACAACCTGTTGCATGAAATGACTGATGAAGTTGGCGAATTAGTTATCCAAGATTGTTATCGTCAGACACAGTCAATATCAATATCCGCATTAGGTGGCGTCGGACAACTTAGAGAGCAGTTACGTTTTATTCATGGTTTGGAGCGAGAAGGGTACCTAAATAGGGGACTCGAGTTTATTCCTACAGATGATGAGATTTCTGAGAGACTAGCGAAGTCCTCAGGTTTAACACGTCCAGAGTTATCAGTATTGATTGCTTATGGTAAAATGGTCATGAAGGAAAAGTTTAATGTGACATCTATTACTGACAATCCTTACCACGGAAATTTATTGATTAAAGCCTTTCCTAAAAAGCTGCAACAAAATTTTTCTGCGCAGATGCAACAGCACCCTCTTAGAAGCGAAATCATAGCCACAAAATTAACCAATAATATCATTAATCATATGGGTATGAATTATATCTTTAGAATACAAGAGGAAACGGGTGCTGGTGTTGATGAGATAGCAAATGCTTATTCTGTAGTGAAAGGCATTTTTGGAATGCAAAGTTTATGGGACGAGGTTGAAGATTTAGATAATAAAGTATCTTCAGATATTCAATTAAACATGCTCGACAGTATGCGAAGAACATTGCGACGCGCATCTCGTTGGTATCTCCTTCATGGTAGTAAAACTCTTAGCATTCAGGACTCGATTGATAGTTATAGTTCTACTTTTAATGATTTATTTATGAATATTCAGACTTATTTAGTAGAAAGTGAATATCAACAACTTGAAAACGCGTGTCTTGAGCTGACAAATGCTGGCGTACCTGATTCAATCGCTTATAAAGTCTCATCTCTTAGCAATATGTTCCCTTGTATGGACTTATCTCAAGTTGCAGAAACTGATAAACGTGATATTAAGCTGGTATCTAATTTGTACTTTAAGTTAGGTTCAAAACTGGAGTTACATTGGTTCTTGGAACAAATAAATAGTCAGACTGTGAGTAATCATTGGCAAGCATTGGCACGAGCCTCTTATCGCGAAGAGCTTGATTGGCAACAAAGGTCAATTACATCAGTATTATTAGCTTCCGATCCAAAGAATAAAGATGCAGAATCAATTCTTAATAATTGGATGCAGAATAACCAAGTGTTACTCGATCGCTGGTATCATATGATGTCTGAATTTAAAACCAGTAGTACTCATGAGTTTGCCAAGTTTTCAGTGGCCCTAAGGGAGTTAATGCTTCTGAGCATAAACGCCACTCACTAATTATAGGGCTTATTGTTTATGCCCTTTATAGTTAACAACGCCCTGTTTTTCGTTTACACGTGCCAGGGCTTTTTTATGATTAAAGAGAAATTATGTATTCCATTATCCAAAAATTAATGTTTACTCAAGATGCTGAGTGGAGCCATGACTTCACAATTAATTGGCTGAAACGGACTCAGAACAACCTGTTAAATTGTGTTTATAAACAAAATTTACCTGACAAACCAGTGGAAGCATTTGGTCTTACCGTTTAAAAACCCAGTGGGATCTAGCCGCAGGTCTAGATAAGAACGGCGAGTGCATTGATGCATTTGCGGCAATGGGGTTTGGCTTTCATAGAGATTGGAACCGTCACACCTAAAGCACAAGCGGGCAATGACAAACCCAGAATGTTTACCGATTGCCAAAAGGTGCAGGCCATTATTAACCGAATGGGATTTAATAATAAGGGGGTAGATAACCTAATTGAAAATGTGAAACGAGCAAAATACACAGGCATCTTGGGTATCAACATTGGTAAAAATAAAGACACACCGGAAGAGCAGGCGCATTAGAATGACTACTCTAATCTGTCTACGAAAAGTGTACAACCATGCGAGTTATGTCACCGTCAACATCTCATCACCGAACACCCCAGGGCTTACGAAATTTACAGCACGGCCAAGCCTTAAATGAACTTTTATCTGGTCTTAAGAAAGAGCAGAAATTATTACAAGCACAGTACGATAAATATGTACCGATCTTAGTTAAGATCGCGCCTGATCTTTCAGACCAAGAGATTGTCGACATGTCACATTCTTTGATCAACGCTAAGATCGATGGCGTAATTGCAACCAACACAACTCTAGATAGAACCGATGTACTAGGTCAACAATATGCAGAAGAAATGGGAGGTCTCAGTGGTGCTGTGTTAGCCGCTAAGAGCCAGGCTGTGACTGAAAAGTTGGTCAAAGCGATTGCAGGTAGAATAACGGTTATAGGGGTAGGGGGTATTCACTCCGCAGAGTCAGCTAACACTCGGATCAATGCCGGATCTAACTTGATCCAGCTGTATACATCATTGATCTACCGGGGACCAAAAGTGATCAAGGAGATCGTGAACTCTATATAATGATCCTTTATGGATCTGGTTCTTTTAGACTAATTAAAAAGTTAATAAATCGCCCAAAGGCCAAAAACATATGTTATTTTTTAATTGTTATTAACTACAGAGATTATTCAGTTTTATGCTGCATCCCATGTCAGATTGGTATTGGTTTTCTGAAAATAGTCAACTTATGTTGTCTATGGGAGAACAGTGGCAGTGTACAACTGCATATGGACAACAACAGATTATAGATTTACCAAAGTCTCAACAGTTGTTTAGTTTATCTGATACGGAGTGTTATCTACTATTAGCCGATAATTTAGTGGCAAGTGGTGGGCAATTTTCTGATGCGCAACTCACACATATATTAATTAATGCTACGGCAGCGACAATGTTTCACAAACCTGTGTCACCCAAAAGTTGGTTATTAGATGAGATTGAGTCTTTTGGTTTTCATCACAGGTTAGCCAGAGTCGTTAATAAATTTAATTCTGGTACGGTATTAGTTTTGACCGATGAACACAATTTATCCACCTGTATGTTGATCTCTTCAAAGCTACAACTTAATGAAAAAAAATTTTTAAAACAGTTTGATTTGATTAAGCTGGCAAAAAACCGTCTTGAACCATTATTTGCTGAAACCAGCTCCCAGTTAACTGCATAATTATTTCTAAGTTACTTATTATTTTTAGATAACGATTACTATATAAACAACAAATATCACGCGTCTTTTAAATGTCGATTAAACATGCGCTTAGTCGTCATTTACCGTATAATCTCGCCCGTTTAAAATTATGAGTCTATGTATGTCGTCCGAAACTAATTTCGAATTTTTAATTACTACGTCTAAGGGCTTAGACGGATTGCTATTAGAAGAAATAGCAGAGATATGCCCAGACGTGGTACTAAGATCTAAACCCGGACAAGTATTGTTTAGCGGCGAACTCGCTGACGCATATAAAGTCTGTATCTGGTCGCGCTTGGCTAACCGAGTCTTAGTCAAGCTTGCCGAGGGTGAGGTTAATACTGCAGATGATGTGTACAAAGTCACTGACCAAGCAAATTGGCCAACTCATTTTGGTGTAGACGATACATTTATGGTGGACTTTACGGGTACTAATCAAAGCATCAATAATACCCAATTCGGTGGGTTAAGAGTTAAGGATGCCATAGTTGATCAATTTTCGACTTTTTTCGATGTCCGTCCTTCTGTCAGTAAAGTATCTCCCAACATTAGAATCCAAGCCCGTATGTGGCGTAGTATCTTGGGTGTATATATTGATTTAACCGGTCAAAGCCTACATCAAAGACACTATCGTTCTAAAACAGGTATCGCGCCGGTGAAAGAACATTTAGCCTGTGCCATGCTAATTAGAAGCGGATGGCCTAAAAATATACTATCACCATTGTTGGACCCCATGTGTGGCTCTGGCACTATTGCGATAGAAGCCGCGATGATGGCAACAAATGTAGCACCTGGCTTGAAACGCGAGTCTTGGGGATTTGATGCGTGGAAACAACATGATAAAGTTAGCTGGGATAATTTAATACAAGATGCTGAACAGGCCAGACAGACTCATAACGGTGTTATTTGGGCAAATGATATTGAAAGTTCGATAATTTCGGTTGCCAGAGAAAACGCTGAATCAGCGGGTGTTGCAGACCTAATCAAATTTACTCAACAAGACGCTTGTATTTTACCATCAGCAGATTTGCCTAGCGGTTACATTGTCAGTAATCCTCCTTACGGTGAAAGGTTGAGCGAAACCACCAATCTTATTCCAATTTTCCAGAAATGGGGGAGTTGGTTAAAACAAGAATTTAAGACTTGGCATCTTTCGTTATTAACATCTGACCGTGACTTGTTGCGACAGATGAAATTAGCAGCCAAAAAAGATTACAAACTAATGAACGGTAAATTGGAATGTTTATTAGTTAATTATGAATTGGATGAAAAAAACTGCCAGGTACGAGAGAATAAAACAGTTAATAATGACTTTTCTAACCGCTTAGCTAAAAATTTGGTAAAAACCAATAAATGGTTAAAAAATCAAAACACCAATTGTTATCGTATTTATGACGCTGATTTGCCTGAATATAATGTTGCAGTGGATAGATATGCAGACTACTTAGTTGTGCAGGAATATTCAGCTCCTAAAGATGTGCCTGAACATAAGGCTAAAAGACGTGTACAAGAAGTAATGATGGCTTTGCCTCAGGTAACAGGAATTAAGTCCAACAATATTATTCTTAAAGTCAGAGAGCAGCAAAAAGGTACAAACCAATACCAGAAAGTGTCCCAACGTAAAGAAACAATCGAAGTGTTTGAAAACGGAGCAAAGTTTCAGGTCAATTTATATGACTACTTAGATACAGGGTTGTTTTTAGACCATCGAGTGACACGTCAATTATTTCAGCAGAAATCTAAGTCTAAAGACGTACTGAATTTATTTGCCTACACTGGCAGTTTTTCTGTTCATGCCGCTCTAGGTGGTGCAAAATCTGTAACTACAGTCGATATGTCTAATACTTATATTGATTGGGCAAAAGAGAATTTTAAAATTAATAAGTTAACTGGGGCTTATGAGTTTATCCAAGCCGACTGCTTGACTTGGCTGAACCGTCACAATGGTAAATACGATTTAATGTTTATTGATCCTCCGTCTTTTTCCAATTCAAAACGAATGGAAGGGACATGGGATGTACAAAGAGACCATATTGCATTGATTACAGATGCGTTAACTTGCCTTAATACTGGAGGTGAAATTTTGTTTTCGAACAACTTACGACAGTTTAAGTTAGACGAGGTTGCACTGAAAGAGTTAGGACTGAGCATTGAAGATATTTCGAAGAAAACATTGCCTGAAGATTTTCAGCGCAATCCGAAAATTCATCATTGTTGGTCTCTAGTTAAACAATAGAGCGTGGTAAACTGTATGTGTTTAATTTTATATACAGGTCAAGGTTGTAGCCTTTGCATACAAGCCGAGACTTTACTTGAAGAAGTAGACAAAATTGCGGCTTCCACGCTTAAAAAAGTGGATGTACGTGATAGTCCAGATTTGTACCATTTATATGGTGCCCGAATTCCGGTTTTATACCGCGAAGACATAAATAGTGAATTGCCTTGGCCATTCGATTTTTTTCAATTAGGTGAGTTTTTACGTTGAGTTTATTGCAGTTAAAAAATGCCAGTATCATCCTTGGTCATCCCCCTTTATTAAATGGTATTGAACTAGTTATTCATCCTGGTGAAAGATTATGTTTAGTTGGCCGCAATGGTTGCGGTAAGTCTACTCTGCTTAAAGTGATTGAAGCAGATATCAAATTAGACGACGGTCAACGTTTGGTCAACAAAGAAGTGAAAATTTCACGTTTGCCACAAGATCCTCCTGCAAGTGTTCAATGCAGTTTGTTTGATTATGTGGCAGAAGGGTTGGCAGAGGTAGGGGAGTATCTTAAAGGATATTTTCACCAAGCGGATCTAATAGCGGAGGATCCTTCTGATGCCAATATGGCAAAATTAGAGTTCTTTCAACAACAACTTGATCACCATAATGGCTGGCAATTAGAACAGCGCATTCAGCAAGTATTAACTAAGCTTCAGCTTGATCCAAATCAACAATTGAGTAATTTATCTGGTGGTTGGAGAAGAAAAGCTGCGTTAGCAAAGGCCATGGCAAGTGAGCCAGATATTCTTTTATTAGATGAGCCTACCAACCACCTTGATATTGAAATGATCAAGTGGCTTGAAGATGCCGTCATCGGTTATGCTGGAGCCGTGGTATTTGTAAGCCATGATAGGGCATTTATTCGAAAAGTCGCCAGTCGAATAATCGATTTAGACCGCGGGAATTTGGTGAGTTATCCTGGTAATTATCAGGCCTACCTTGATCAAAAAGCCCATGATTTAGAAGTCGAAGAAACCCAAAATGCGCTGTTTGATAAAAAACTAAGTATTGAAGAGACGTGGATTAGACAGGGCGTTAAAGCCCGTCGTACTAGGAACGAAGGTCGCGTACGAGCCTTAAAAGCTCTAAGAACAGAACGTTCTCAAAGGGCCAATAAGCTAGGTACGGCGAAGGTGAGTGTTAGCGAGTCTAAGAGTTCAGGAAAAATTGTTTTTGAAACTGAAAATTTGCATTACATCATTGCCGATAAGCTGATTGTAGAATCACTGTCCACCACCATTCAAAGAGGCGAGAAATTAGCCTTAGTAGGTCCGAATGGCTGTGGTAAAAGTACTTTAATTAAACTGTTATTAGGCCAATTATCTCCAACCTCTGGTGTGGTAAAATCAGGTTCGAAGCTTGAAGTGGCATATTTTGATCAGCATCGAGACCAATTAGATGGTGAACTCAAAGTTATTGACGCTATTGCTGATGGTAGACGTGAAGTAACTATTAATGGCAAAACAAAACATGTCATGAGTTATTTACAAGACTACTTGTTCACGCCAGAAAGAGTTAATTCTCCTGTCAAGTCGTTATCGGGAGGTGAAAAAAATCGGTTGTTGTTAGCGAAATTGATGTTAAGACCGAGCAATATGCTTATTTTAGATGAGCCGACAAATGACTTAGACGTAGAAACATTAGAGCTGCTGGAAGATACTATATGTAATTACCCTGGTACGGTTATTTTGGTTAGCCATGATAGGGAATTTGTTGATAATGTAGTGACATCAAGTTACTTCTTCGAAGGCAATGGCAAAGTAAGAGAGTTTGTAGGTGGTTGTACCGATATCAGTGATTGGTACTCTCAACAGTCAACACATAAATTAACACCAGTTGCAACTAAATCACAAACTCAGAGTCCTAAAAACAGTTTGCCTGAAGTAAAAGTTAAAAAGTTATCATATAAGTTGCAACTTGAATTAGAATCATTACCTTTGAAAATTGAATCGCTTGAAACTCAAGTAGAAAGTTTGCAAAAGTTAGTAAACGCCCCAGATTTTTTTACACAAGAAGCGTCAAAATTAGACCCTGTACTATTAGATTTAGCTGACTCAGAAAAAATGCTAAAACAAACGTATGAAAGGTGGGACGAGATTGAAGGTATGTCCTAATAGTAATAACTAAAAATAGACATTACAAATTAACACATTAGCAGTAAGTAGGATTAATTATACATGACTAAAACAAGGCTGTACGCCGCATTATCTTTAGCCCTTTTGGTAACACCTGTTAGCCAAGCCGCTAAGTACAGAGTAGTTGAATTACCTGTTATTGCAGAAGGAAAAAGTAGTTTCCCTAGCGCGATTAACGAAAACAGTAACATCACGGTAAATGTTAGCACTCCTTACAATATACCGATTGATCTAGAATTATTAGATTTTGAATCGGAAACGTTAATTAATAACTTAACGGACATTGAGTCTGCCAGGAACGGAGACTTCAACAGTGCTGATTATGAATTTCTTTTGTCGTTAATAAGATCAGCCGACGGTTTACAAAGTGCACAACAAATCGCAAATACGAACAGTTTTTTAACATCAGAAATGGAAGTTAATTATATTTCCGGTTTTGATAAATTAATTGACCAAGGTAACGAATTTTCAATTGGTACAAATACTAATGTTAGGGATATTAATAACTCTGATTTTGCTGTTGGCAGTGGCGAAGGTGCCTACGGTAAAGTTAACTATACAACCGAAAATGGTGAAGAGATAATCTTTGTTGTACATGAATTCGGTACGCGAGGATTTGTTAGCCATAATGGTAATATTGTTGGTTTGCCAGCGCCAGCAAAGATTGCAGGTGGCTTTAGTGATGCATTTGGGATTAATGAAAGTAATCAAGTTGTAGGTTATGGAACGACTTTAATTGTTCCAGACTCCTTAGAAACGGCCCTAACGGACTGTGAAAATGAAGACTTAATCGATGACGACGATCCAGATACGATTGACTTCCCATTAAGAGGAGACGTACCAATTGAGTCCTGCATCAGTTCTGTTGTTGATTCATTTTCAAACTCGATCAGTACATTCTCACAACTCAGAGGCCTAATTTGGCAGTTAGATAGCCAAGGAAACCTGTTAGATACTAAAGTATTAGGATTACTGTTTGAGCCAGAAGCTGATGATACAGTTAATTATAGTAGTCAAGCGTTAGCCATAAATGACAACGGAATTGCCGTCGGAATTTCAAACGGACAATACTCTGAAAATGGAGCCACTGTAACTCGAAACTTCGGTGTTATTTTCGACGAAGATAATATAATTAATCTCACTCCTGAGCCGGATAGCATAGTAGCTCGAACTTCACAGACTATTAGCTCGGCAGCTGACATCAATAACAACAATTTAGTCGTGGGTTATCAGGTTAAATCGGTCAATGGTTCAAATAGAACTAAGTTTTTTGTTTACGATATGAACTTAGACGAGATTACATTTCCAGATGATTTTTTCTTAGGTTCTTCAAGTGTTGCTTTAGATATTAATAACAATGGTTTAGTTGTCGGTTATGGTGATGTAGATGCTTCTTTAACTGGACGACGAACTGAAGGTTTTTTATATGAGCATGAGGCCAAACAGTTCTATAGTGTTCAAGACCTAATCAGCTGTGATTCACCTTTTACAATAGTGCAAGCCAACAGCATTAATGATAAGAATGAAATAGTTGCGACTGCTCTTTATAAGGGTCCAGCAAGAGATTCAAGTGGGAACGTCATAATAGACTCTTCAGGTAGCGAAACCATTGTTGACTTAGTCGTTGCTGTCAAGTTAGAGCCTATTATAGATGGTCTTGTTGAAGAGTGTGATATTCCATCTAATCAGATTAACAGAGAGAGGCAGGGTGCAAGCTTATTTTGGATATTAGGATTAGGATTTGCACTATTAAGCTGGAGGCGCTTTCAAAGTTTCTAAATTGAATTTTCTAACCCACCTTGAGGCGGGTTTTTTATTTCCTAGCTAAATATATGTTCTTATTACTAATAAATTTCAAACTACACGTTTTTATGAAAATTTAGTTTAAGAATATATTTCATTATTATTCAATGAGTTAATCAATATAGAATAATATAAGTGTTATTTTCTGTTGAATCAAAACTTCGTTTCAACTATCTCTATTCCGTGGTGTTCATGAACTACATATAATTAATAATACAAAAGAGGAAACTCAATGAAACGACAAAAGAGAGATAAACTTTCAAGAGCACGTTCTAAAGGTTACCAAGCAGGCATTACTGGACGTTCTAAAGAGTATTGCCCATTTCAGTCAATAATATTAAATCTGAATGGTTAGGTGGATGGAGAGATGCCATCGGCGATAGAAGTATAGGACTCGTCAGTCGTTAACAAAAAGCCCCATTAGGGGCCTTTTTTAGGTGTAAGTAAGATTAAAAGCTACTGGTATCTTGAAACAAGCCTACTTTTAAATCCTTTGCTTCATAAATCACTCTACCGTCAACTTCTACAGTGCCGTCACCTAAACCCATAAATAATTTACGTTTGATTACACGTTTCAAATCAATCCTATAGGTTACTTTTTTAGCGGTAGGCAACACCTGACCCTTAAATTTAACTTCACCCACGCCTAGTGCTCTTCCTTTACCCGGACCACCAGACCAACCTAAGAAAAATCCAACTAATTGCCACATAGCATCCAAACCTAGGCAACCAGGCATAACAGGATCACCTGGAAAATGGCATGCAAAGAACCAGAGGTCTGGTGTGATATCAAGTTCTGCCACTATATAACCTTTATCATGAGAACCACCGGTTTCATGTATTTCAACAATACGATCCATCATCAACATATTTGGCGCTGGAAGTTGGCTATTACCAGGACCGAATAACTCACCGGTACTACAAGATAAAAGTTCTTTTTTTGTGAAACTATTTTGTCGATCTGTCATTCTATATACTGCCTAAATAAACTGAGGAGGGTAATTTAGCGAACAGTTGTAAGCTTAACAACTCTGAACAGTGATATATTTTAACTTTTGACTAATTTTAACCCCAACAAATGATTATTAGAACAATATGAGCATAATTAAACGCAGTGCTAACGCTGAGAAACAAAAACGTTTCCGAGATAAACAAACAGATAAAGGTAAAAAACAGGTAAGAGGGTATGTTACTCCCCAGGCTATGGATTGTTACAAAGAATTATCTGATAAAACAAAATGGACAGATAGTGAAATGTTATCGAATGCGTTACGCATAACCTACGCAGCCTATAAATGTGGTCAGATTAAGCTTTTAAATGAATGGCTTAAGGATCATGACAAATAAAATGAACCATCACTCAATTAATGGTAATAATAGAAATTATGAGATCGATGTGCTCAGAGGTTTAGCTATAGTGTTTATGGTTATTTTCCATTTTAGTTATGACTTAACGGTTTTCGGTTGGACGGACTTTAGCACTGCTAAAGATATTGAATGGAAAATATTTAGAACATTTATTGTGAGCAGTTTTTTATTAGCTGTAGGCATGAGTAGTTATTTGGCATACCACAAATCGTTCAATAAAAAGAAACTTACTAAGGCTGTCGGTAAACTTTTCGCTGTTTCTATTTTTATTTCTATAGGTAGCCTTTTTATGCACCCTGGAACATGGGTTTACTTTGGTATTATACATTTTATCACCGTAGCACTGCCCATATCGGTATTATTTGTTCGCGCGCCTTACATTGCCTTATTGATTGGGACAGGGAGCATAGTAGGCTATTGGATGGGTATTTTAAACTTATACCCTATTTGGGAGTGGGGTGTTTTATATTTAGGCATACCCACACAAACAGTTGACTTAGTAAGCTTTTTTCCTTGGATTGGTGTGGTATTGATTGGTGTCTTTGTGATGTATAAAGAGCTTTTTAACATCAATGTTAAGTCTAGTGCTTTTTCAAATAAGTTGGCTTTTTTAGGTCAACATTCGTTGATTATTTATTTAGTTCATCAACCCATCTTATATGGATTATTTGGTCTGGTGGATATGGTTTTATTACGTTAATAGTTATGCAATAAAACCATAGTATATGAAATACCACAAACCAGTTTGTTTACATAATTGAAGACCCATTAATGAAGTTTAACTTATCAATGGTTTTAACTAAATTATATTAATCAATTTAGATGCTGACACACTGGCCATCCTATGAGCAAGTCGAACATTGGGAAGGATATAAGACCCATTATCTTGTTTAAATACACAACAATCGACAGTTTCAAATAGATTGTTGTTTAAAATTGAGCCGAGCCTTTAATTTTTTTTTAATATTTAAAAATAAGTTCCATCATTGATTAAGTGAAACCTCATCTCGTCTTTTAAATCATTAATGTGTCGGCTTATTTGCTTTGGTGGGCGAGGCAGCCAATGGAGTATTGGCTGCTATATATAAAGTCAATCTACACTTATGGATTAAAGGTAATATATAAACAGTGATTAATTTAAAACAGCTGTAACCAATTCAATATTATGATTATTAGCTAATTTATACTACTTCGTTAATTTCTACCAAGCTCTTCATGAGACGTTACCCAGTCTAGAGATGATATAGCGGATGCCAGAGATATTTCACCTGCAAGGGCGACAGAAGCCACTATTTCAGCAAACTTCAATGCGTTATTAGGGCCACTGCAGTGTAACATTTCTAGACACTCTTTTTGTGTACCTAGCCCTGTTCCGCCTCCACAGGTTGCGATAATTAATGAGGGTAACGTTAAAGAAATATACAGATCTCCTTCCTCAGTTATTTCAGAATAAAAAATGCCTGAGGATGATTCTGAGACGTTCGCCACATCTTGACCCGTTGCAATAAACATCGCGGTAATTCCGTTTGCAGAATGTAACCCCGTGTTTTGAACACCTGCTAAAAATGAGCCAATAGAAGCTACTCGCTGATGCTTTTCGATTTGTGTTGGTTCCACTCGCATGACTTCAATCAGATCATCCCGCTTGATAGTGACTTCGGCTGTGACCCTTTTACCACGCGTATTCAATATGTTGATAGCCGATGCTTTTTTATCTGTTGCCATATTTGACTCGAGGAAAAAATTTTTGATATCTGTGTTATTTTTATTTCCATAGTGCTCAAGAATCCAACCACAGGCCACATAAGTTGCGCGTCCAACCATGTTCTGTCCCGCTGCATCACCGGTAGTAAAGTTAAACCTTAGAAATGCAAATTTGTTAGATTTGTATTGTTCAATATTACGCAGTTTTAAAAAAGGGTCTGTTGCCTCAGCTTGACGTCGTATTTCATCAATATTATCAGCCACCCAAGCGCCAAAATCTCTGGCTTTTCTTGCATCATCAAATACAAAAACGGGAGCACGTTGCATGGCATCGTCAACCACTGTTGCTTTTACGCCACCTGATTTATTCAGAAGTTTCATACCGCGATTATACGAAGCCACCAGCGTGCCTTCGGTGGTAGCCATAGGAATAAGAAACTCACCTGTAGCGTGTTCACCATTAACCATTAAAGGTCCCGCTATTCCAAGAGGTACCTGTGCAACACCACAAAAATGTTCAATATTTCCTCGTAAAGAAGGAAGATCCACATCAATGTTAAATAACTTTGTGGGTGTCACTCCTGTTATTTCTGATACATAATTTTGTCGTGCTTGAACCATCTCTGGGTGTAAGTCATTTTCTATGCTGCGAGGAATTTCATTTAAAGCCGGAGCGGAAACTGACACCTTATCTTCCATTGTTAAGTGAATATCACCAAAAGGTTGGGTAGAAAGAGTAATATTAATATTGAAGGTTTTAAGTTCTGACACAAAAATGCCCTCAACAAATACATTTAATATTGCGCCAAGTGGAAACTCGACACCTTGATTCTTTTGAAGGGTATGAAGACTTATTTGTTGTTCTGAATCCAGCGAAATCATTATTTTGTGGCTATCGACTCTTTGTTCATTAATAGATAAGTGTAATATTTGATTAAAGTGTGCACTTTTAATCCGGTTCTTTAATGAAAAACTCAATCCACTTTGAGTCTTTTTTAAACTTCCAAGGGTATATAGCTGTTTCAACATTGAGTTTGGGACAAACATAATAAATCTCTATTAAGCAGGTGTGGATATTTATCCACGTAACCTAATGATATATATTGATGAATATCAAATAATTCATTTTTTATAGGTTTTTTCGAGTAAAGCCTCGCAGCCTGCTACTAGATCGAATAACTCCTCATCAATACTCGTTTGTCGTTTATGTCTAAAATTTTGGTTTAGCCCATCTAATAACTCTTCAATATTTTTTTCAGCTCGTAGCATTGACTCTAACCGGCAAGTATTATCACTAGCCAAAGACTCTGCACAGGCTTTGTAGATAGATACGAATAGATATTCACTAATCAATGCTTTAAATGTGGTTTCTTTATCATTCAGAAGTTCAGGTAAACTTCTTGATGGCCATTGAGTCATCAAAAGTTCATCTTTCCAGTTTTGGTCAAAGGGCAGCAGCTTTTGATACGTTGGAGCGTAAGTGGATTTGGATGTTGGTTTATTATAAAAAACAAATAATTGGTTAATTCCTTTTTTTTCTCTCTGGCTCTCAATTTCTAAAATGAGCTCACCTACAAGATCTGGTATTGTATCTAAACTAATAGGAAGACGATGCCTTTTTTCTATATGCATATCTACTTTTGATAATAAGGGTTGTATGCATTCACCAATAGCCCAAAGATACTTTTCGCCATGATAGGTTTGCACCTTTTCAATTAAAAAATTAGACAACAGATTGTTAAATTGACCTACAAACCCTTGGTCAGAACCAAATGCAATAACACCAATATTTTTGTGATTATTATTCACCTTATAATGGAGTTCAGAAACTAATGAATTCGCTTTATGAAAACATACGTTTAGGCCCAATTTAACTGTTTGATGATAATCAGACAGGGAATTTACTGCGTTTTCGTATTGAGTGATATTAACTGCGGCCATAGATTTCATGGTTCGCACTACTGACTGTAAATCGCAGGCACTGTTTATTTTGTGTTGTAAGTTGGCCAGAGAGTTACTCATGGTTTATTTGCATCATCATTTTTTTTGTTTAATATTTGTTGATTAGAGGATACTTTTTTTTCGATATGTTCATTATTATCTGACACCTTGTTGATAAAGGGGGCTAACGCTTTTTTAGCCATACTGATTATTAACAGGCTGTCTTTATCAGAGATATTTTGGCCATCTTCGAGCCGTGTTATCAATGAATCAGGCATGGTTTTGGATGCCTTCATTAGGCAGGCTTGCGCTTTTGACATGTCATTTAAAGGCACTGCATCAAGTAACTGATGGCTAAGAACTAATAATAAGATTATTTGATCGGCTACACAGACAGGTTCTGATTCAGATTGACTTAAATAAGACCGAATATGCCGCCCATGGTTTATTGTGCTGAGGGTGTTTTCATCCAGTCTTGCGCCAAATCGGGCAAAGTTTTCAAGCTCTTCAAACTGAGCGTAAGCAAGTTTTAAGTCACTCGCCACCTTTCGATAGGCGCCTCGCTGTGCTTTACCCCCAACACGTGATACTGATTTCCCAACATCTACAGCTGGCAAGACACCTAAATCGTATAAAGTTGGTGATAAATATATTTGTCCATCTGTAATCGATATCAGGTTTGTTGGAATGTAAGCAGACAGATTTTGTCCTTCTGTCTCAATAATGGGCAATGCAGTCAGAGAACCACCTCCACTTTTTAAGTTCAAATGGGTCGAGCGTTCAAGTAATCTTGAGTGGAGGTAAAATATATCGCCAGGAAAGGCCTCCCTTCCCGGAGGGCGCCGCAGTAACAATGACAACTCACGGTAAGAACGTGCATGTTGAGTCAAGTCGTCATATACAATTAACACATCTTCACCGGCTTCCATAAAATGTTCAGCAATGCTTGTGGCGGCGTAAGGCGCAATATAATCAAGTCCTGGAGGGTCATTACCTTCGGTAACAACGACAACTGTATAATCTAAAGCCTGTTTATTTTTTAAAACGGCCAATGTTTTTGCAACAGAAGACGCTTTTTGGCCTATTGCGCAATAAACACATATGACATTTTTTTCTTTCTGATTCAGGATTGTATCAATGGCGATAGCTGTTTTACCTGTTTGCCTGTCACCCAGTATTAATTCACGTTGACCACGGCCTATGGGCAAAAGTGCATCAATAACCTTAATGCCGGTTTGTAATGGTTCAGTGACAGGAGAACGATTTATAATCGCAGGGGCAGGTCGTTCAATAGGCAATCGTTGTGTCAATGCTGGTGTCTGATTGCCATCAAGCGGTCGTCCTAGCGGGTCAATAACTCGGCCTAGTAATTCTTGGCCAACAGCGATATCCATTACTCGGCCTGTGCGTTTAACGTCATCACCTACATTTAAGCGCCAAGCATCGCCAAGTAGAACTACACCAATTTCATCCGCATCAAGATTGAATGCTATTCCGTATAAATTATTGCCAAAAAATAAGAGTTCATCGTAACCAATATTGGGTAATCCGCTTACCAGTGCTATGCCCGTGGAGACGCTAGTTATTGTTCCAATTTCTTGAACCATTAACTTTCCCTCGACTTCTAGGCGTCCTTGTTTTAATGAACTGTACAGGGAGTTCAAAGTTAATTGCACTGTACTTGATTCAATGAATGTCATACTGAAATTTTGGCGGTGTGAGAACTAGTATTCAATTGTTTATTTTTGCTATTTATTGTTTCACGCTGTTCATCTAACAGTTGTTTAATATTTGTTTGCAGTACATTAAGATAATCTTCACTGTTCCACGCAATTTTCCATCCATTTGAACGAAGTTCAATACCACTAATAAGCTCAGGTTTTATTTCATATTTTAGTGGGTAATGTCTATTTATATTAGGTGATATTACTTGTTGTAATATTGCGTTTGTTTTTTTTATTTTCGCAGGTGTTAGTTCAAACGCGCTATATAAAATAAGTCCTGATTTACCTGATTCGATAATTTTATTCAGATTGTTTTTTTCTTCAGGAGTTATACTCTGTAAATGCTTACAAAAGCATTCAAACATTTTTTCTTCCAGCTTAACATCAGCAAGGTCTGCAAGCACTTTACGCGTTATTTCATATATTTCCTTTAATGATTTAACAGCAATATTGTCGTGATAATATTGTAGTTCTCTTTCTAAAACTAAAAGACGGTTTTTGCTTATATCATCTGCTTTTATATGAGCATTAAGGATTATTTGTTCACCTTTTTCATAAGCTATCATCTTAGATTCTTTTAATAATTCATCGTGTTTTGCATTGATTTCAAAATTCTTTTGGTCGAATAGCTTTCGCTCTAATTCTGCTTCTGATTTGATGGTGTCTGCGTCGCTCAATACTTTGGCAACATGGCTTTCTCTAGCATCAATAGCTTTTAAAATTGGCACGTAAAGGTAGCGTTTTAGCAACCAAACTAACAACAAAAAATTGATTGTTTGTGCACCAACTGTAAACCAATCTATTTGCATCTTAGTTACCACTTTGCGCAATGAAATAGTTCCAAAATGGATTGCTGAATAACAAGATCATGGTCACAACAAAACAATAAATGGCTGTAGATTCAATCATTGCCAAACCAACGAACAAGGTTCGAGTTATAGTCGATGATGCATCAGGTTGTTGAGCCAAGGCCATTAAAGCGTTTGCCACGGCCCTACCTTCAGCAAATGCAGGGCCAATGGCTCCGAAACCAATGGTGATACCTGATGTGATAATTGAAGTGATGGCAATCAAAGTTAGACTATCCATATTTATTTTTCCTAGGGTTGTTCAATTGATGGGGGAAAATGTGTCTGAGTATTGTCAACACTTGTTGCAGCGGCGATGTAAACACTTGCCAGAATAAAAAATATATACGCCTGAACTAAGCCCGTTAACAAACCTAGCGCTGTCATAACAACGGGGAAAACGAATGGTGCTATTATCAACATGATCCCAATGATCATAGAGCCACTCATAATATTGCCAAATAGTCTTACCGCTAATGCAAAGGTTCTAGATATTTCACCAATAATGTTAAATGGCAACATAATAAAGGTAGGTTGGGTGTAGGACGCAAGGTAATCCTTTAACCCTCGTTGTTTAATGCCATAGTAAGGCACAGTAACAAACACACAAAGGGCTAAGGATATTGTGGTGGAGAGCGAACCAGTTGGCGGTTCGTAACCTGGGAAAATAGTAAACAGATTAGCCAGAGCAACGTATAAAAATAGGGTGCCAAGGAATCCGATGTATTGTCTTGGATTGGACAAGCCAACACTGGATATTTGTTTTTCAATTGTCAGTACAATAATCTCAAGGGTATTCTGCCAGCGAGTGCGCTCACTTTTATTTGCTAATAAGTGCCTTAACAGTTGTGCAACAATAAAAAATACCAACATTAAGCACCAAGTAAACAAAATTGTTGCATTGAGTTTGAAAAAACCTAGTTGCCAATACACAATTTCATCTGGACTAAGATTCATTTTTACTCCTCAGTTTGTTTAACGAAGAGTGACTCGTCAGCTCAATCAATAACCTGGTTGCAGGCCGGGCAAGGATAAAACCTACAAGACTAATGACTAATGATTGCCAGCCTCCATCAGTAATAAAATAGAAGCCAAGTAAACACAAACCTATCCTAATGAAAAAACTTCCTACAAACCACATAACAGGTCGTTCTGATGTAAGTCCCTTAAAAACAACCCACCACAAACTCAAAAAGAACGCGCTTCCTAATCCAAATCCAAATATCAGGATGTAACACAACTCTAAAGGTGAATATGTTATTCCTGATAAGACATTAATCATTAGTTTTCTCTGTTTTTTCATCATCATTTTCATGCATAGCTTTGTATTCTTTACTGAGCCAACCCCATGCAGTAAAACAACCTATTGTTAGACCAGCAACAATCAATGCCAATGTCCACGAATGTTCAATTTTGTAATGCTTATCTAGCCATATTCCCATTGCCGCCCCCAATATTGTGGGTAATGCAACTGACCATCCAATTAGCCCCATCATTCCTAATCCAAACCAAGCACTTGCTTCAGGGCTTCTTTGTTTCTTAATTTTACGTTTTGCTTTACTGTCAATTAGCTCAGATAGTGTTGATGTTGTTTTGGTTGTTGTTTTGACCTTCTTTTGAGGTTTTTTTTGCATCACACTCATCTCGAAGTCGTTGAAAATTCTGTTAATCGTTGTAAAAAACTACTTTCTAATTTATTCATGGCAAAACGTATTTCTTGCTGCTTTTCATCTAGAGTCAAAAACTCTGTTTTTACTGCATTTCTTAGTTGGCTTAATTCATCGCCCTGGATGGCACGTCGAACAGATACAAACACGTCATTGCCTTTTTTGACAAATACTCCCTGATCAATAGCAACAAAGGATTCTTTTCTTAATTCGGTTTCGAAGGTAAGTATTCCTGGAGTCAATGCAGCAGTGCAGTCCCTTCTGTTTGAGAGGATGCCGTAATAGCCTTCAAGGGTTTCTACGTTTATCCGTAATACATTTTTATGTTTGGCAAAAACTTTATTGGGTAGCAGTATTTTGAGATCCATTTACTGGACTCCATCGCTGACTAATTGTTTATCTTTATTTACTTTGTCATCGCCTAGTTTTATCTCGTTGATAGAGCCAATCATGTATAAAGACTGCTCTGGGTAGTGATTAAACTCACCACTTAAAATACGTTCGCATCCATCTAAAGATTGTTCTAAGGTAACGAACTTGCCTTGTGCTGTGCTGAATTGCGCTGTGGTAAAAAATGGCTGAGTAAAGAAGCGTTCCAAACGTCTAGCACGTTTAACTATGTCCCTGTCTTGGATAGACAACTGTTCGAGTCCTAACATGGCAATAATGTCCTTTAGCTCATCATATTGCGCAAATATACGTCTAATTGCATGGGCTAGCGCAAAGTGGCGCTCACCTACAATGCAGGCTGTGGTCATTTTTGAGCTGGACTGAAGTGGGTCAACTGCAGGATAAAGTCCTTCACTTGCACGTTTTCGAGATAACACCAATGACGCGGATAAGTGTGAAAAAGTGTGAACTGCTGCGGGGTCGGTAAAATCATCAGCGGGAACATAAACAGCCTGTATAGAGGTGATAGCCCCATTTTTTGTATTTGCTATACGCTCTTCTAGGGATGATAACTCCGTACCTAAAGTAGGTTGATATCCCATTCTTGAGGGCATTTGTCCCATTAATCCCGATACTTCGGAACCGGCCTGAATAAATCGAAATATATTGTCAATTAAAAGTAATACGTCGCGATGCTCTTCATCGCGAAAATATTCAGCCATTGTCAATGCACATTGACCTATCCTGAATCTGCTTCCAGGGGGTTCATTCATTTGCCCGAATAGCATCACCATATTTTCTAAGACACCTGCTTGCGCCATCTCACGATATAACTCTTCACCTTCTCTACAACGTTCGCCGATACCACAAAATATACTGACACCCTTGTGATGGCCTATCATGTTGTGGATCATTTCGGTTAGCAGAACCGTTTTACCTACGCCTGCACCGCCAAACAAACCTGCTTTTCCACCTCTTTCAATGGGAGCTAATACGTCGACTATTTTTATGCCAGTTATAAATATCTCAGAACTAGTTGAGCGATCAATCAGTGGCGGGGGAGGTTGGTGTACGTTTCGCCATTGCACACCTTTGGGCATAGGTAGACCATCAATTGGGTTTCCAAACACATTAAACATGCGAGAAATAATATTTTTGCCAATTGGAGCAACAAGTGGGTTTCCTGAAGATTTGACTAACATGCCTCTGGCCAGTCCCTGAGTGGGCGTCAGTGCGATGGCGCGAACTGTCTCTGTATTCAGTTGTGCCAACACCTCTAGAACAATTTTTTTATCATTAGCATAGAGTATTTCGTGGATATGGGGTAAATCACGGGAAAAATGTGCATCCACAACGCTACCTCTAACGGATAATATTGAGCCATCACAAGGACAGTTATTGTTATTATTCATCACTGAACTCTTCATCTTTTGATTCACATTATGATGAATAGGCAGATCTTGGATTTGACCTTGATCAAGCTTTAATAAGGTATGTTGAAAATGTGGGGGAAGGGTATAAAAATAAGTGCGTTTATTAAAAACTACACTTTCTAGAGTAAACGGCTTAGCCTGACTTTTAATTGTTTATTTTCTTTTATTAATTCCTGTTGTTTTTTCATTAATTCTATAACCATCGCTGTTGCTAACCAATCGATTTGTAATTGTTGATTAAGTTTGATGGCTTTTTTTATCCAGTGGGCACTTTCTAGATCAAAGACCCATTCTGATAATGTATCACCTTCTAGTGGAGTAACGATGCCATATTCAACCACTTCAATTATTGCTTCTTGGCTTATATCTGCACTTAGGCATAATTCATCTAAATGTATACGTAATGTGATATTGGTCATATTTAGTTGCTCCAATCTGCGCGTGGGTTGTATTGTTCAATTTCACTTAATTGTTCCCATAACTTTTTGGTTTCGCTAGTTGTTGAGGGCGGTATATCAATTTTAAGGATAGTCAATAAATCTCCCTGTGAAGTTTTGCTTTTAAGACCCTTACCTTTTATGCGTAATTTTTTACCTGAACAACTGTTTGGGGGAATATTCAAGTTAATTTTCCCATCAAGTGTTGGCACTTCAAGTTTTGTGCCTAAAGCCGCTTCCCATGGGGTAAGTGGGAGGGTTAACAATAAATTAATACCTTGCACATCAAATAATGGATGAGGAACTAGCCGAATATGTAAAAACAAATCTCCATTTAATGTGTTTTTACTGTTGACAGCCCCTTGGCCAGGGGCACCTTGACCTTTGACTCTAATCCTTTCACCATCTGAAATGCCTTGAGGTATTTTTACAATAAGCGATTTTTTGATTTGTTGTGTTTGTCTACCATCAAACTCTGGGACCAGATACTCAAGGTTCTTTGTGGTTCCAGAAACAGACTCTTCAAGAAATACGGGTACTTCCATCTCTAGATCCTGACCTTTGAATAAATCTGGTTCCTGTTGACCTGCGTGACTAAAACCCTTTTGACCACCTGCAAAAAAAGAATTGAAAAATTCTGAGTAATTAGCAGAAGATCCTGAATTACCCGCTCCAAAATCTCCAGAAGGTTGCCAGCCAGGTGGCGCTTCAAAGTTTTTAGATGAACTAGAACCATAACGTTTCATTTCATCATATTCAGCTCGCTTAGTGTCATCCTTTAACACCTCATATGCTTCTGCCACCTGTTTAAACTTTTCTTCTGCACCCTCATCAGGATTCATATCAGGATGAAACTTAAGCGCAAGTCGTCGGTAGGCTTTTTTAATTTCTGTTAACTCTGCATTTTCATCAACACCCAAAATTTGGTAATAATCTTTAAATTCCATTTTATTTCCTTAGCTTACATGCAGACCATTAGGATGTGGTGGAGCTTTTAATCCCAACTTTCGTTATAAATAATTAGCATATTTTGATGAGTTAGTTCAGAAAACACTACGACATATAAATCATTATTATGACCAATCAATATTTACCTAATCGACTATTGTTGTTTTAGACATATTAAACAAAAAAAAACTATTCAGTTAACGTAACACGCACACTTTTTATTAGCTGTAATAGATGAATTAGAACTCTATTTTGCAGTATTAATGACTACAAAATTTTGATGCAGATCAAAATGCATCGTAGGGTCAACGAATGCTGTTTTAAAACACTTTGACACATCGCCGTTAGTGCAAATCGTTGAGGCTAATACAAGTGTTAAAAGCAACAAGTACTATTTCTTTATGCTGTTCGATTGTCTCTGCGGTTAAACTTTCTCATAACAAATGTACGGATTTATCAAAAAAAGTGACTACCTTCTGATTAACAAGTTATAAATAACATGGGAATAACCAGTGCGCTTAGCACTTATTGATGCACCAGTTGTCGCCAGTAAAGTGGAAAAAGTTGTACCAATGTCCATACCAATAACTAAGATAGAGGCTATACCAGCACTGGAAGATTGAGTAATCAAAGTCAATACTAAGACGAAACATAAAACGATAAGGTTTTTAGGTAAGGTTTTTAATGATAGCTGTTCAGATTCAAAATATTCCCTTAGTCCAAACATACTCTCTTGAAGTGCGGTTGTACTAGTAAAAATTAAGCCAAACCCCGCAATGATAAACCAATTGCAGTTTTTTGAGGTTTGGCAAAAAGTCGCAGCAGAGCGCCGCAAAGGATAATAGTTAAGACAATGGCTCCTTGCTTTAATTTAAAACCGAGTAATAACACTGACCATACAGTTAAAGTGGTGCCAATATTAGCACTAAATATGACACCCAATGAGTGACTAAAGGTCATCAAATCCGCTCTAACAAAACTCACCGTTGCGACTGTGACCGCACTAGATGATTGTAAAGTTAATGTGCTTATGGCACCCCATAATGCCCCAGAGTATGGGCTGCGTGTATAAGCCGTCAGCCATTATTATCATCCCCATTAAGAAAAAACGATGCCACCCGATATTTCAGCCAGTAGTGTCCATTCAACCGACATCTAAGGTAAAAAAGTCTCGTTGCAAATTTTACCTGCAAAATAATACTGTAGATTTTTAAGTGTTGTATTGGCAATTTGCTGTAAAGATTCTGATGTAAAAAAACCTTGATGAGCAGTGATTAACACGTTTGGAAAGGTAGCCAGTCTTTGATAAGTATCATCGGTGATTGTTTCACATATTAGATCTCCATTCGACAATTCAGACTCCATTTCATATATATCTATACCAAGGTACCCAATTTTGTTACTTTTTAATCCTGAAACAATGGCTTGAGTGTTCACCAACCCACCACGTGAAGTATTGATAATCATCACTTTTTCTTTCATATTTTGAATCGCAGCATGATCGATCATATGCTGTGAACCTGCATTCAGGGGGCAATGTAAACTAATCACATCTGATTTTTTTATCAATTGTTCTAAACTGACATATTGATGACCCATTTGAACTACATCATCAGATGGTGAAGGATCGCAACACAAAATACGGCAACCAAATCCAGTTAGTATTGTAACCAACGCCTTACCTATGGCTCCTGTTCCTACCACTCCAATAGTTTTGTGGCGTAAATTGAAACCCAATAAACCCTGTAGCTCAAAATTACTGTCTAACACTCTTTTACAAGCTTTAAGTAGTTTTCTATTTAGCGCTAAAATAATTGCCACTGTATGCTCTGCAACTGATTCTGCTGAGTAATTGGGGACTCTTGATACGCCTATTCCCAACTTTCGAGCGTGTTCAAGATCAATGTTATTAAAACCTGCACATCTTAGTGCGACATGATGGATATCAAAAGATTGTAGAGAGTTGAGTACCGATTCATCTATCACATCGTTGACAAAAACAGATACCGCATCAAAAGGTCTTGCCAGTTCAACGGTTTCATTGTTAAGACTGCAATCCAAGAACACTAAATCAAATCCAAAGTTACTATTTCGGGAACTCATAAATTCCCGGTCATAAGGTTTACAACTGAAAACACCGACTTTCATTTATCAATCCTCAATAAAATTTGGTAAAAGACAGTTATTGAATTAATTTTATGTTTCATACATCTACCAAATTAACAAACAAGGTATTCGTTTGTTAATTTGGTAGATGTATGAATATTAAAGCCACAGCTTCATTAATTTTAGCTTCAAGGTTATCGTAAGTGTTTTCGCTTACTCTACCTACAGCGATACCTTCCCACAAAAGACGATTAGTCTTATTGTCTATAAGATCTATGTTGAGTGTACCCTCTATATATTGTGTTACCCGTTCCTCAAAAATCGGGTAATCCCCCCACACATCATATCCTTGTCGGTAGTTGTAATAAAAAGATGCTGACGGGGCACTATTAATTTTGATTTTATCTTTTACATACACATTAAAATTAACCCATAATTCAGGTTCCAATGCATACTTATAACCCTTGTTTAACATTTCATTGTGTATGGCAGACTTGATATAACGGTAGGAAAGTGAGTCGTACTCGTCCTTTTTAGGGAGTAATGTTGGATGAAAACCATAGGTTGCATAACCATCAAATTGAGCTGCTTTATCAACTATGCTATGAATTCTAGGAACTGATTGACATCCAAATAATATAGTTGACAAAAACATTAATAAAACAATTTGAAATATATTTTGTATATTGTTCATGACTGTTGCTTCCCTAGAATCATTATCTAATCACATACACAAAAATTATTGTGATCAATTTAGACTTTATCGGAAAGAACTGTTTTGATACAGGTCAAAGTATTGATGGTAAGGATGGCTAATTACGAGATTTATCACGCTACATTTTAAATGTAATAAAGTAGATAAATATTAAAGCTTTTTGATAACTCCCAGTACTTTTTCAATTAAGGTGTTTTCTATAAACGGTTTCTCAATAAAGTCGATGGCCTCTGCTTGCATTGCGCGAACAGCTTTAGATATATCGCTACTTGATGACAAGATGAATGTGGGTAACCTAACACCTAAGTTATTGATATGTTCAAGTAACTCTATGCCGCCCATATTAGGTAAATTGACTTCAATGATTAAGCAAGCTGCTCTACTTCTAAATTTTGTATTAAGAAATTCTTCTGCTGAAGAAAACACCTCTACTATCACATCATGTTGAACTAATTTTTTTGAAAGTGAACACAGCAATTTATGATCACTATCTACTATGTAAACAATTGGTTTTTCAATAGCTTTAATTTTAGACAACATAAATAAATTCAATAGCAGTATAATATTTCTAATAATAACTATTTACCACATTTATTATTAAGGTCAATGCAGCATACGGCAATAAGCATTTATACCTAAATTAGGCCTTAATTAGTGAGAAGGAGAGGCATCAATCACAACTTTAACTAGTTCGGCAAGGGATTTAACCTGCATTTTATCCATAACATGAGCACGATGGATTTCTATTGTCCTTTGACTAAGGTGTAGTTCAATAGCAATTACCTTATTGGCTTTGCCTGATACTATGGCCTTAAGGATTTGACTCTCTCGATTAGTAAGGGATGCCAATTTGTCCAGAGTTTGATTAATTTTTTCAAGACGTTTTTGATCTTCTATATTGACTTGTAATGCTTTTTGAATTGCATCTATTAATAGCTGCTCCCTAAAAGGTTTTTGAATAAACTCAGCAGCGCCATTTTTCATTGCTTCTACTGCAGTAGGGACATCTCCATGACCTGTCACAAATATAATCGGCATGCGACAACCCATTTGTTCAAGTCTATGTTGACATTCTATGCCACTCATAAAGGGCATTCGAATATCAAGTAAAATACAACCATTGTTTTTATCAAATTCTGTTCCACTATAGCTGTCTAAAAATCCTTGTGCATCCATATAACAAGTGTTTTTCAGTCCAATACTGTCCAGCAACATGCCAACAGAATCTAATACAGCTTCATCATCGTCAACTACATGCACCATGGGTGAGGAAGACACATGTTTAGTTTTATTATTTTGCATATTATTTTTCCATATCTTCTTGGCGTATGAAAGTGGCGGGTAAACTAAAAGAAAAGGTACACCCTGAATTCTTACCAGGGCCAAAGTATATATTACCTCCATGAGCATGAATGATGGTTTGACTCACAGATAAGCCCATTCCCATACCTGTCTCCTTGGTGGTGAAAAATGGGTTAAATATGCCACTACTGGTCTTCTGATCAATTCCAAGGCCGCAATCAATAACCGACACCTCGATCATTATGTTTGATAACCATTGACTGTGGATAAGAAGTGGTGCGCCTTTATGATGTTCCATAGCATCAATGCCGTTGCGGATTAAATTAAGTAACACCTGTTGAATTTGTATTGGGTCTGCTAACAGTATCGGCTTTTTGTTATGGCATAATTTTAGTAATACCTCGTGGTCAAGGATACGAGTGTCTACCTTTGCTAAATTGACGGTTTCATATATCAGCGCATTAAGATCAACAGACTCTCTCTGTGCAACGCGTTTTTTGACAAAGGTTCTAAGTCGATGGATTACTTCACTGGCGCGAATGGCTTGATCACAAATTTTATCTAACGCAGCGACTACCTTTAATTTGTTATCTTGTGTGTCGGATTGTAAAAGTCGTTTGGACGCTTGAGCATAACTCGATATGGCAGAAAGAGGTTGGTTCATTTCATGAGCAATACCTGCAGCTAACTCCCCCATAGAACTTAATCTGGAGGCATGTGATAAACGCTCCCTACTTTCACGAGCCTCAATTCTGTCTTGTTCTTGTTCAGAGATATCTCGAATAATGCCAACAAACTGTATGTCGCTTGAATTTTTTACTTCTCCAACACTCAGAAATATAGGGAATACTTCACCATTAGATTTTTTGCCCTTAACTTTCCTACCTTTCCCAATTATTTTTTCATCTCCAGAAGTCAAATAAGATGATAAATATTTATCATGTTCAATACTAAACGGATCAGGCATTAACATTTTTATATTTTTACCGAAAACTTCTCGCTTTGAATAGCCAAACATCTTTTGAGCTGCGCTATTAAAAAGCTCGATATTACCTTTGCCATCAATAATAACTAAAGCGTCAACTGCAGCATCAAGTAATGCAATCAATCTTTGGTTAGCATCTTTAATTGTACCTTGACCAGGAGGCTTATTAGACAATACTTGGTTAAAGTTTGACTCATCATGTTTAGGCATTATCAGCATCCAATATAAGTAGTTCCCGAAGTAATTTAGGCGATATTCCTAATATTTTGAGAATCTATTTAAGGTATATGATTTTACCTTAGAGTAAAAGTGGCAGCTAGACAATTAAGCTTTATGTCTGTTGATATTCCTTAATTTAGAGGTAATACCGAGATGAAGACAACATATCAAGCACAAAATGATTATTACAATGCTGCATCATTGATGGAAATTTGTATTGGGAAGACTAACGCTTCCAATAACGGACATCAGCATAATTCACATCGGGTTTTTCATCGCAGAGATAACCTATTCTCAGTGGGCGATCATTTTGAAGGTATCTATGTGTTACGTTCTGGATCGGCTAAATCTTTTATTACCTCCAGAGAAGGAGATGAACATATCACTAAGTTTCATTACCCAGGAGATATGATCGGAATAGATGGTTTTAATGGTCATATGCATAAACAAACTGTGCGTTTTCTTGAGACGAGCAGTGTATGTTTAATCAAAGAATCAGAGATAAATAGTTTGATTAAAACAAGCTCTGTTTTTCGTGACAGTTTACTGCAATCGATGAGTCATAGTTTAGCTTGCGATAGTGCGATGATGATGTGTTTAGGGACCTGTTCAAGCGAACAAAAGGTAGCCAGGTTTTTACTTGATTTATCTATGGGTTTCTCTGAAAGAGGCTTATCGGGGCGCGAATTTATGTTAAGCATGACACGTACTGATATCGCCAATTATTTAGGCATGGCGATAGAAACTGTGAGTCGCATATTTGCTGGTTTTCAACAAAGAAACATTATTGCAGTTCAGCTTCGGTACTTGTCTATTTTGGACTTTGCTTCGTTAAAAAATAGTGTTGCGATAGATATTTGTTCACAACCCTTTACGAGCCGTAAACATCCCAAACAAGTAAAGCATGCAATGAATTGATTCAAACAAAAATCACCTTTTTATTATTTAGTATTTCCCTAAGGTAAGATAATTAAGAGTAAAGATGATATTGGTCAATATTCAGTATTTCTCTTGTGCTTAATTAAGTGCCTAAAGTGATTAAAATTAATGATATTTGTTCTCGCACGCCATATTTACATTTGGAACTCAACTCAATTCAATTTTGGGAGTGCTTATTAAAGGAATTAAAAGTAATCATACATCACCCATTTGGAGAAGAAACATGAAAACTTATCAACGCATATTAGTGGCTATTGATATTTATTCTGAATATGATCAAGTACTCGAAAGAGCTTTGTGTGTTGTCAAAAACCCAAGTTATCTGAGTATTGTCTTTGTGACTTTGCCGACCACTTATTTTCAACCCTATATTATTGCAGTAGGGGGGGATTATGTAGCAGATATCCACAAACAAGCAAAAAAGCGATTAGAAGAAATTGGCCAAACCAATAATATTCCTCTAAAGCAACTTTATTTACCCATTGGCAATGCAGCTGAGGAAATTCATACATTAGCAAATGAGATTGATGCAGATTTGATTGTAATCGGTACTCATGGCCGCAGCGGTCTAAAACTTTTGTTGGGTTCAACAGCTAATTCAGTATTACATGGTGCAAAGCAGGATGTATTAGCTGTCAGGATCATGTAAATTAAAATCTAGTCGGGGTGGTATAAATGGACCTAACCAAACAGCAACCTTATGCCACGTTGTCCATTATTTTGCATTGGATAATGTTCTTGTTACTCGTTGCAGTATACAGCTGCATAGAACTTCGAGAAATTTACCCAAAAGGAAGTGAGTCAAGAGACACACTTAAAGCTTGGCATTTTATGCTAGGGCTTTGCGTATTTGTATTGGTGTGGGTAAGACTTATCACAAGGTGGGTAACACTCACACCTAATGCACCATCTACTTTAACTAAATGGCACAGATTATTAGCTCAGGCTTTTCACTTTGCTCTATACATATTGATGATTTGTATGCCAATTGCAGGTTGGCTTATCTTAAGTGCTGAAGGAAAAAGCATCCCATTTTTTGGCTTAACTTTACCCACATTAATAGCCGAAAATGAACATTTAGCAAAAACTATTGAAGAAGTGCATAAGACCGTGGGTTCTGTTGGTTATTATATTATTGGTTTGCATGTTCTCGCTGGATTATATCATCACTACATTAGGCACGATAATGCTCTAATTCGAATGTTACCAATAATTAACTCTAAGTCGGAAGAATAAAATGTAAGGTTACTACTAAGATGTGTTCCTAAATTTTATTCACAAAGTACTAATCCTGCACCCCCATCTTCCTCATAATTGTCATCAACGGACACCAGTTTGTAAAAGCTGACTGAATTAGATTTGCCGCAATAAACATCGTAAAATATACCCAGTTGGCATGCACAAAATATGTCAGTAGCAACGACACTAAAATCATGACCCCAGCGACCAATCTCAAACCTTGATTAATATTCATTTTACACCTTACTTAATATCAGGGAGTTTCAATATTAGGGGGTTCTAATATTAGACAAACCTAATATTATGATTATAATAATGTAATTGTAAGACAAATAGGAGTCAACAAACTTGGATCTAGATCAAATTAAAGCCAATGCTTCTGAGGCAGAATCATTTTTGAAAATGTTAGCTAATAAAAATAGGCTAATGATTTTATGCAGTCTAGTTGACAAAGAATGTTCAGTGAATGAATTAAATCAATTAGTACCTCTTACTCAATCAGCATTATCGCAGCATTTGGCGGCACTGAGAAAAACCGGGCTCGTTTCGACACGACGTCAAGCGCAGACTATATTTTACTCGGTGACAGATATCAGAGTGAAACAAATAATCGAAAAAATGTATGAATTTTTCTGTGTTACCGAATAATTAAATGATATGAAAAAACATCCAATAGACAGACTCGTTGCCTATTCATTGAAAGGTGAATTTCCTCAATTTGTATTTATTGTTGCCTTATTTTTAGGGACTATTGCGCTCACTTATACGCCACGTGAGGAAGAGCCACAAATAGTGGTACCGATGATTGATGTGTGGGTGGATGTGCCTAATCTATCTGCTCGTCAAGTTGAACGTCAAGTTACTGTACCACTAGAGAAACTGCTCAAACAAGTCCCTGGCATTGAACACATTTACTCTACATCACACGATGGGACATTAAATGTCACCCTACGATTTAATGTTGGCGAAGACAGAGAACGAGCATTAATCAACACCTACAATAAACTGTATTCTAATCAAGATAAAATCCCCAACGTTGTGACTAATTGGATTGTTAAACCCATTGAAGTTGACGATGTTGCAATACTGATAGTTGGCCTTTATAGCACCTCACCCGATCTCTATTCTGATTATGAACTTCGCAGAATGGCACAAGAAGTATCGACTGTTATTCAAAGTCTGCCCAATACCAGTGAGGTCAACATAGTAGGTGGCCGCTCAAGATCTATACAAGTATTGCTTGATATACAAGCACTGGCTGCCCGTCAAACCAGTGTCATGAATGTGGTAGATGCTCTGGCGCAATCGAATCAGCTCACTAGGCATGGAGAACTATCACTTGGACAAAATACACTTGTGATTGAGTCTGGAGATGTCATCCGTGATTTGCAGTCGTTAAATAACATTGTAGTGAACGTCATCAATGGAAAAATGGTTTTGCTAAAAGACATTGCCGAAATACGCGATGGACCTTCCGAGCCTAAAAGTTACCAGTGGTTAGAATTTGCAAATGGAGCAAATGGTGCGAATACTGCACAGCAAGACAAATATCCAATGGTAACTATCAGTGTAGCCAAACAAAAGGGTAGTAATGCTGTCACTGTTGCTAGTGATGTACTGGCTAAAATGGAAGAGCTACAAACAAAATTATTACCTGAAGAAGTGGATTATGAATACCTTAGAAATTATGGCCAAACGGCAAATGAAAAGGTCAATAACCTGACCTCAAGTTTGGCATTTGCGGTGTTTACTGTAGTGGTGTTTATTGGTGTGTTTTTAGGCTGGCGCCAAGCTATTGTAGTGGCCTTGGCCGTGCCTATCTGTTATGGACTGACTTTGATGTTGGACTTCGCATTAGGTTATACAATAAACAGGGTCACACTGTTTGCGCTTATTCTTTCATTGGGCTTATTAGTGGATGATCCGATTACCGGCATTGATAATATCACCCGTTTTATGGGTAATAAAAGTGCCTCAAATAAAACGAATATTATTGATGCTATGTCAGAAATACGTCCTGCGTTGATTATGTCAACGGTTACTATAATATTGGCCTTTGTACCTTTAGCTTTTATTACCGGCATGATGGGTCCTTACATGGCTCCCATGGCATTTAATGTGCCTGTTAGTGTAGTTATTTCCACTTTTGTGGCCTTTGCTATCACACCTTGGTTAGCGTCTAAACTATTAAAACCTTCGAGCACGGCAATAGCAGATAAAACCAATGGCGTTTACTCTCGAATATTAAATCCACTGATTGCTAAAAAAAGTAGGAGCAAGTTAGGCTTATGGATAGTGTTAGTTTTATTCATTGTTTCTTGTGTCTTGCCTTTAATGAGAAGTGTGCCTCTTAAGCTGCTGCCATTTGATAACAAAAATGAGATACAAGTCTTAATAGATATGCCGGAGGGCACCTCCCTAGAGCAGACCGCAGCAACTGTTGAAGATGTGATCCAAACAGTTAAATTATTACCAGAAGCTAAGGCAATTGCGAGTTATATTGGCCAGCCATCTCCCATAGATTTTAATGGCATGGTTCGCCAGCACTATCTGCGCCAAGCATCAAATTTGGCGGATTTAAGAGTTACCTTGCTGGATAAAACCGAGCGTGAACATCAATCTCACGCTATTGTTTTACGTCTTAGAGACTTGCTTGCACCCTTACAACGAGACCACCTGTCAATAAAAGTAATTGAAGTACCGCCAGGCCCACCTGTTCTGAGCACTTTTGTTGCTGAAATCTATGGGCAACCTTTTGTTAGCCCCAAAATTCATCAAGCTGCGGCTTTAGGACTGATGTCTCGTCTTAAATCTGAAGCTCATGTGGTCGAAATTGATTCGAGTATCAACAGTGAGCAGTTAATCTGGCGTTTTGTGACAGATAAACAAAAAGCGGCACTGTCAGGCATTTCCACCGTTGATATTAATAATGCCTTAACGGTGGCTATCGCATCTAAAAGGGCTGGCACTTATCAAGTTGAAAGCGACGCATCACCTGTACCAATAGAAGTTAAATTACCCTATAAAAACAGACAATCTCTGACCGATATCTTGTCATTGCAGGTTGTGGGGCAGGGTACAATTGCACAGCAGGATAATGGCCTTGGATTAGAAGTGTCTCCACAGTCACTGGTGAGTCTTGCAGAGTTGGGGCAATGGCAACAAACCAAAGTGTCTCAACCCATTTTACATAAAGATCTTGTTCCAGTGATATATGTGACTGCAGAGTTGGCTGGTCGTACACCAGCAGAAGTCATTGCAGATTTAAGCGCAGACCTTATTACTGATGAAGCGGGTCATTCAGTTACACAGAATGATTGGCAAAACAGAACATATTTACAATCTGGTGGGGGTGAGCCGTGGAAATTACCAGAGGGTACATCTTACTCATTTTCGGGTGAAGGAGAATGGAAAATCACTCTAGATGTATTTAGAGATATGGGCATCGCCTTTGCGTTTGCTTTAGTAGGCATATTCTTTCTACTTAAATTACAAACGTCTAGCTCGGCACTGGCATTAATTATTATGTCGGCCATACCACTCACTATCATTGGCATCATGCCTGGTTTTTGGCTCTTGAATCAATTTGGTGAGCGCACCGTTTCAGGCGCTCCCGACCCAATATTATTCACGGCCACCGCTATGATAGGCATGATTGCGCTTGCTGGCATAGTGGTCAGGAATTCGCTGATTTTAGTTGAATTTATCACCTTAGCCAGAGCCAGGGGTATGAATATCAAACAATCACTTTTAGCCGCAGGGGAGGTGCGTATGCGACCGGTTTTACTCACTGCAGGTACGACTATGTTAGGAAATTTAGTGATTACTCTAGATCCCGTTTTTAGCGGACTGGCTCTAGCCATAATATTTGGCATCATTGCTTCAACACTTTTTTCACTATTTGTCGTCCCTATGGTGTATTTCCTAGTGTTCGAAGATAAACCGCAAGCACCGTTGAAGGAACAAACCTTATGAGCATTAAAAAATGGGCTATCCCAGTATTCACTGTTGTAGGATTATTGGTCGTTGTGGCTTGGATGGCAGGCGTATTTACCAGCCAAGTTGCCCCTGGATTGCTTGAGCGTCCAGCTGAGAAAGCATTAACTAGTTTCTCTGTGAAATATATCACTAGGCCAATAGTAGAATCGATACCGGCTGGCATTAAAGCGAGAGAAGCGACCTTGTTATCAAGCCAAATCTTGGCTCGAATTAAAAACATTCATGTAAGGGCAGGGGACAATGTACAAAAAGGTCAGTTACTGGTTACGCTTGAAAGCGAGGGGCTAAAAGCACAGTTAGCTCAATCAATCGCTATGGTAGATGCTTCACAAGCCATGTTAACTGAAGCAAAGGCCAATTTTGAACGAGCTCAAACACTAAAAGAAAAAGGCTTAGTCTCACAAAGTGAACTTGATGTGGCAGTGACAAATTTTCGCCGTTATGGCTCAGAACTGGTCGCAGCAAAACAGCGTAAACAAGCGGCACAAACTGCCCTTGAATATAGCAAAATAACCTCACCTTTTTCAGGCGTAGTGGTTGAGAGATCTGCTGAGCCTGGCAATATGGCATCACCAGGGCAATTGCTTTTGTCTTTGTACGATCCATTGACCTTGCAAATTGAAGCTGATGTACGTGAATCATTGGCAACCCAGCTCGATATTGGTCGAAAAATAACAGTGAAGGTAGACTCTGTAGGTAAAGAAATTAATGCCATTATCGTTGAAATTGTGCCTGCCGCCGATCCCAATGCACGCTCATTTTTGATAAAAGCAGGAATAGAATTTGATCCTAATCTAAGGCCTGGTATGTTTGCCAGAATGTTAATAGAAGATGGCACTAAAGAGGTATTATCGATCCCAGTGGAATATGTGAAAAGTTTTGGCCAACTTGATATGGTGTGGTTATTAAAAAATGACAATTTAAGCCGACGTTTTGTGCGATTAGGAAAGTCTCAACTTAATCAGGTAGAAATTGTTTCGGGTCTCAACTCAGGTGACATACTGGCTTTGAGCGCTAATTAAAGAACATATAAACTTTCAGGAATTTATTATGCTAAAAACACTTCCACAACTACTGCAGCAAGCGAAACAAAACGTACAACTTTTAACCGCAAAACAAGCAGCACTAGATATTAGTCAAAATAATGGATTACTGATAGATGTGCGAGAGTCAGCTGAACATCTATCAGCGCCTGCGATTGGCGCTATTAATATACCTAGGGGAGTATTGGAAATGAAAATATTAGAAATAGTAAAAGATCCTGAGCGACCAATCTATTTACATTGTGCATCTTCGCTACGTGCTACCTTAGCGGCAGAACAGTTAGCCAGAATAGGTTATACAAAAGTCAGTGTGATAACTTGTAAAATCGACGAAGTACTTAAGATGCACCAGTATTAAGATTAACATCTAATACCAATTGGTATACCAGTTTAAGGTTGTAAACTTCCTCCCTTATCTGCATACCATGCGTTAATGCTTAACCATATATCCTCGGCTGTTTCTGCATACCAAAACAAATCTTGGTCTTCTTCATCGATCACACCTTCATCAACGAGAAAGTCAATATCTACCGCTTTTTGCCAAAACGACTGGCCCACTAAAACAACCGGCATAGGTTTGATTTTGCGCGTTTGAATTAAAGTTAATGTTTCAAACAACTCATCTAAGGTGCCATAACCACCAGGGAAAGCCACCAATGCCCGGGCTCTAAGCACAAAATGTAACTTACGAATGGCAAAATAATGGAATTGAAAACAAAGCTCAGGAGTAACATAAGGATTAGGGAATTGCTCGTTTGGCAGAGTGATATTGAGACCGACTGTTTCAGCTTGAACCTCTGCAGCCCCCCTATTGGCAGCCTCCATGATGCCAGGGCCACCTCCTGTCATGACCACTAACTGAGAGTCATTAGGACCATTTCCAGACTTACCCACAATGCCAGCAAATTCCCGTGCGACTTGATAATACTGACTTTTAGTTTGAATACGTTTGGCAATCGCTAGTTTATTAATTAACCGTTTATTTTGTGGCTTTTGTTCGATCTGTTTGTTTAATGAATCTATCTTTTGTTGTGCCGCTATTGGTTCAACAATGCGCGTGCTGCCAAACACCACAATAGTGTGTTCAATACCGTGTTTATTTAATAACACTTGTGGTTTTAAATAATCTAACTGCAACCTAATACCTCTAGCATTAGACCCTTTTAAAAAATCAATATCTTCAATAGCAGGCACATAAGAGCGGTTGGTCATTATTCCTTCTAGTTTATTTGCAATGGCGGGATCTTCACTAATGGGTTTGGGCTTTTGCCATGGCAAAGCTTCTTTACGTTTGACTGGATGAGGTGGCTTAGGAATAGATAATAGAATTTTTTTTCTGGGCATCTTAGTGCGCACTACATAAGGTAAAGAATGGCTCATCATAGTGGGTTGATAAGGTCTAAATCCATCCTAAATCGGGTCAATACTCGATCTATATCAATATTTATTAAGTCTAATGCACTTACACTCTAATCAATTAAATTATATATGGTCTAAAACATGGCAACTATTCGCAGGATCATCTTAGATGTACTTAAGCCTCATCATCCTAACGCCTATGAATTCGCCATGGTTTTGGCAGACTTAGGTAACGAATACGATGTGCATTTAGCGGTAATTGAAGTGGATGAAAATACTGAAACTGTACAACTTGAGTTAAAGGCTCCCAGTATAGATTTTGAAATGGTACAAGCTGCGATAATTGAGATGGGGGCATCATTACACAGCATTGATGAAGTCGATGCTTTTAGCCAAATAAATGATAGACCGCAAGATTAATTGATAACTTATATGGACATAAAAGGTCTCGTGGAACTGACCCATTCACAGGGCATTATGCGACGATATTTTATCGTCAATGGATTTGATGGTGCATTAACAATGTTAGGTCTTATTTTAGGTTTTTTATTCAGCACACCAACTGATATAAATAATATTATAAATGTGTGTATGGGAGCATCAATCGCCTTATGTGTGAGTGGTATTAGCAGTGCATATGTGAGCGAAAGTGCTGAGCGAAAATACGTTTTAACTAAGCTTGAAAATGCAATGATAACAGATTTAAGTCAAAGCTCTCACGCCCATGCAGCGCGCATTGTTCCCATTGTTATTGCGCTGGTTAATGGTCTAGCTCCGTTATTGATTTCGCTGCTTATCCTACTGCCATTATGGCTTTATAAAAGTGGGATGGTATTGCCAATATCTCCTCTTATTATTTCTGTTTTTATCGCGATGACAGTTATTTTCTTGCTCGGTGTGTTTCTTAGTCGTGTTTCAGGCATCTCTTGGTGGCAAAGTGGAATAAGAACATTAATGGTTGGCATATTAACCGCCGCACTTATTTTTGTTTTTGTGGGGTAATCGCTTGCAAAAAAACTTCTATAACCTTGACGTCAAAACGGCACTAATAGAGCTTGAAACGTCAGCTAATGGGCTGACTTCACAACAGGCTCAGCAGCGCTTGTTGCAAAACGGGCCTAACGTCATTCCTTCCAAGAAGACACGATCAATCTGGCAGTTATTTTTTAAACAGTTTGCTGATTTTATGATTATTGTGTTGTTAGTCGCTGCACTTATATCGGGTCTGGTGGGTGAATTAATGGATAGTGCCGCAATATTTATCATTTTGTTACTGAATGCTGTTGTTGGTACGATTCAAGAGTTTAGAGCCCAACGCTCCCTTGAGGCTTTACAAAAAATGGCGTCCCCATCTGCAAGTGTATTGCGTGACGGTCAAACGGTTACCTTGCCAGAAGATAAACTGGTTGTGGGTGACATTGTATTGTTAGAGACAGGTAATATTACCCCTGCGGATATGCGTTTGATAATGGTGGAAGAATTACAGGTTAATGAATCGTCAATCACCGGTGAATCACAGTCCATAACCAAACAGCAGACAAAACTAAAGGACAACAATCTTTTTACTGGTGACCAGACAAACAGCGTTTTTAAGGGAAGTTTGATTACTCATGGACGAGCCTCAGGAGTGGTTTTTGCAACTGGCCTAAACACAGAAATTGGTCAAATTGCCAACCTATTACAGCAAGAGGAAGATACAAAAACACCTCTGCAGATAAGGTTGGTGAAGTTTGGTCGTTACCTTGCGACTGCTATTTTATGTATCTGTGCAACATTGTTGGTGGTGGGACTCATACAAGGGCAACCATTAATGTTAATGTTTCTGACCTCAGTCAGTTTAGCTGTTGCCGCGATACCTGAAGCGTTACCTGCGGTTATCACTATTTCCCTTGCACTTGGTGCGCGTAACTTACTTAAGCAACAAGCTTTAGTGCGCAATCTACCCGCAGTCGAAACTTTGGGCTCAGTTACTTTTATCTGCACCGACAAGACTGGCACATTAACTCAGAATAAAATGACCGTTGAGCGGGTATGTGAAGGGCAACATCAATCTAGCCAGTTAGCCAAAGATTATGTTGGGCTTGGGCAAGCCTTCGGGGAAGCCCTTGCGATAAGCAATGATGTAATGCAAAAAGACGGCATTCCTTTTGGTGAACCTACAGAGATGGCCTTATTTGAATTTTCAAAAAGCAGTGGGTTTGACAAGGACAAAATCATACAACATATGCCCCGTAAAGCGGCTATTACCTTTGACAGTCAGCGAAAAGTCATGACAACACTGCATAGTAATTCTCCTAATATAGTAGCTTATGTGAAAGGTGCAACAGAAAAAGTGCTAGCTAGTTGTATAAAAACGCAACAAGGAAGTGAGCAAATAGACCTTAACAAAACACAGATTTTAGCTAATGCTGAGCAGTTAGCTAATGACGGTTATCGTGTATTGGCGTTGGCCAAACGTCACTTTGAATCAATGCCTGAACAGATAGACGCAGACACGATTGAGCGAGACCTGATTTTTTTAGGATTAGTTGCGCTAACCGACCCACTTAGAACCGAAGTGCCTCAAGCAATGGCTGATTGTATTTCTGCTGGTATCACCCCGGTCATTATTACTGGAGATCATCGAGGAACAGCATTGGCAATCGCCAAACATTTACATATCGCTAAAGGCGAACCCAAGATGCTAGATGGTAAAGAGCTAGAGCTCATAACCCATCAAGAATTGATCAATAACGTTACTTCTATACAGCTATTTTCTAGAGTGTCGCCCATTCAAAAATTAAAAATAGTGAAAGCATTGCAGGAAAACAATCAATTTGTGGCCATGACAGGTGATGGTGTAAATGATGCACCAGCGTTGCAGCGCGCTAATATCGGTATTGCCATGGGACAAACAGGGACTGATGTGGCTCGTGGTGCTGCAGACATGGTGTTATTAGATGATGATTTTTCAACTATTGTCCGTTCAGTAAAAGCGGGGCGTAAAATATTCGATAATATTAGAAAATTTATCAAGGACACCATGAGTTCGAATTCTGGTGAAATTTGGACACTTTTTCTTGCTCCATTGTTTGGCCTTCCAATACCTCTATTACCTATTCATATTTTATGGATAAATCTTGTAACTGATGGTTTACCAGGGTTAGCCTTTAGTGCCGAGCCAGCTGAACGGGATGTTATGAAACGTCCTCCACGACCTTATAATGAAAGTTTATTTGCTCACGGTATGTGGCAGCATATTTTATGGGTAGGGTTAGCAGTAGGGGGCTTATCTATTGCAATGTTAGCTTGGACAATTGAGCGTGAAGTTAATTATTGGCAAACATCTGTTTTCACTGTTTTGGTGTTTTCTCAATTGTTTCATTCATTGGTTGTGCGCAGTGATAAAGAATCTATTTTCACACTCGGTGTATTCAGTAATAAGCCAATGTTAATCGCCATTGGGGTCACCGTTTTGTTACAACTAATGGTTATTTATACACCTGCTTTTAATCAAGTTTTGCATACTCAACCATTACCTCTATCTGAGTTATTTTTATGTATCGCTGTTTCTTCTATTATTTTATGGGCAGTAGAAGGTGAAAAATACTTAATACGGCAAGGATTGTTGTACCAAAAGTACTGATAGAGCAAAACAGTCTTTGGACTTAGACTCACCCAAACCTATTATTTTATTTGACTCAAATCAATAATGCCCCCTCCAAAACCTTCTACTATTAATTATGTTTTATTAATGGGAGACCCCAGTGAATGTTGGAGAAATATGTTCAAAAAATGTTGTATATGTTTTAAAGCAAGATTCAGTGCTTGACGTCGCTAGAGTGATGAGGGAGCAACAGGTTGGGTTAGTCGTGGTTGTTGATAATACGAATGGAGAACTTATGCCTCAAGGTTTAATTACCGATCATGATTTGGTGCTCGAAGTACTCGCGGAAAACATATCCCCCTCTGTATTACTGGCTGAAGATATTTTGACCTGTGAATTGTTTTGCGTGAATGAAACGCATAATGTAAAAAAGGCACTTAAGTACCTGCGTTATTATGGTGTAAAAAGTGTTCCTGTTGTGAACGTAAAAGGCGCACTTGTTGGTTTATTTAGCATAGAAGATGCATTGGCTAAATTGTCAGGAGAATTTAGTGAACTAATAAAATTTCTGAGTTACGAACTGATGAATGAAAAAAAAATGGTATGAAATTAATACGGCCTGCAACAATATGACGTACAAACACGGTTACAATTCCTAAGTATTTAGCCAAACCAGACAACTTGGGAACTTCCATTACTGTAGAACTTCGAAAAAATGGAATCCCTAAACAGAGGTTTATTTTGTGACATGCGCTCTCATGGTTGTCACATGCCTTGCATACTATAGTTATTGCAATCGACATGATAAAGCAAACATAGGCTATTTCTCTAACCAATGGAATCCATTTTGATTCAACCCTGTCGCTTCCAACGTATTGACATAGTTAATTTGGCCACCTATTAAGAGATGTTATGCTAGATTTCATTGCAGTATTAGATGCCAATATAAAAAAGAAAACACGTAAGACATTCACTAGAACGTCTCAATTAGTAGCTGATCAAAGTGTCCACTAAGAAGAAGCGGTTAACACCATGAGGGTAGGTAAATTCACTATCATTAAATGGGTAAGACACTGATATAAAAAACGAACAGGTCACACCCTAATAGCCAAGATGTTGAAGTTCATCGGTTATTTATATCTAACATTTAATTAGTATTTTCAGTGGCCCAATAAAAATATATATTATTGAAATATAGCATCATTATTCTACTTTTCAGATGAACATATGTACTATCTCATTTCAATAAAAAAGAGCCCACCTAAGGTTTTATAGGTGGACGCCAAGGGGTTATGATAACTATATTTTGAGGGAATAAAGTGTGATTAATTGTCTTTCGCATAGATTAAAGCCATCAATATGATTATTTCTTACAAATACTTTTCTACTTCCAGTATATGTCTAGTTGTGGCGAGTACTGTGTCAGGATTAAGACTCATAGAGTCAATTCCAATCTGTACCAGAAACTCGGCTATTTCTGGGTAGTCTGATGGGGCTTGTCCGCAAATACCGGTATGAATACCATTTCGTTTACCTCCTTCGACTGCCAATCGGATCATCTCTTTTACGCCAGGATCACGCTCGTCGAAATCAAAAGCAACAATGTCTGAATCCCGATCTACACCTAAGGTGAGTTGTGTCAGGTCATTAGACCCAATTGATACCCCATCGAAAAGTTTTGCGAAGGCATCTATCTGAATGACATTATTGGGTATCTCGCACATGACATACACTTTTAAGCTATTGACACCACGCTTGAGGCCATTTTTAGCCATAGACTCAAGTACTTTTTCACCTTCTTGAATCCGACGACAAAAGGGGATCATCAATATTACATTAGTCATGCCCATCTCATCGCGCACCCGCTTCATCGCTTTGCACTCCAGCGCAAAGCCTTCAGCATAAACAGGATGAGTATAACGAGCAGCACCACGAAACCCAATCATCGGATTATCTTCTTGGGGCTCGAAAAACTTTCCACCTAACAAAGTGGCGTATTCGTTACTTTTGAAGTCGCTCATGCGCACAACACAGGGTCTTGGATATACCGCAGCTGCAATGGTAGCAACACCTTCAGAAAGGGTTTTAATGAAAAAGTCTTGATGGTTTTCATAGGCGGTGCAGATCGTGTCGATTTTATCCCTAGTCACATCATCAACTTTTTCTGGGTGTTTAAACGCCATCGGATGCACCTTGATGTATTCATTAATAATAAATTCCATTCGTGCCAGTCCAATGCCATCAACAGGTAAAGAGGCAAGACTAAAAGCTTGATCTGGATTACCCAAATTCATCATGATCTGTGTTTTGGGCTTTGATAGTTGACTGAGATCAGTATGTTCAATATCGAAGTTTAAAATACCCTCATATATATGACCAAGTTCACCTTCTGCACAACTAACCGTTACGGCTTGCTTATTGCAAAGTTTTTCAGTGGCGTTATTGGTACCTACAATCGCAGGGATCCCCAATTCACGTGCCACAATAGCGGCATGACAAGTGCGACCTCCTCTATTAGTCACTATCGCTGCGGCGATTTTCATGACAGGTTCCCAGTCTGGTGTGGTGGTTTCGGCAACTAGTACTTCCCCAGGTTTAAAGTCGCTCAGAAGCTTAACATTGTTGATCACTCTCACTTTTCCAGCACCTATTCGAGTACCAACAGCCTGACCCTTTGCAATGATGCTGGCGCTTTCTTTGAGGTGGTAAACTTTAAGAGTTGTACTATTTGTTTGTGAGGATACTGTTTCAGGCCGAGCTTGCACAATATAGAGTTTTCCGTCGATACCGTCTTTTGCCCACTCCATATCCATAGGTTTGTAAAAGCCGGCTTTTTGCGAATAATGGTTTTCAATTTTAATAGCGTAGTCGGCCAACAGCATGACATCGTCGTCGGTAATACAAAAGTGTGCTCTTTCTTCATTGCTGGTATCTATGTTTTCGGTATATTCCACAGATATATTGTTGGTATTGAGATTATCTGTAAAAATCATTTTTAATTTTTTTTGTCCCAATCGGCGTTTCAATACACTACGGTAACCTTTGTCAAAGGTGGGTTTGTGAACATAGAAACTGTCAGGTTCGATTGTGCCTTGAACGATATTTTCGCCTAAACCCAAAGCAGCATTAATGAAAACCACATCTTTGAAGGCAGTCTCTGTATCTAGGGAAAACATCACGCCACTGGTTCCTATATCACTACGTACCATCTTCATCACCACAACAGAGAGATACACATTGTAGAAGTCAAAATTATTATCATACTTGTAGTGAATCGAACGGTCGGTAAAATTTGACGCTAAGCAGCGTTGATAAGCATCAAGCAAAGCCTCGTCTCCACTGATATTAAGGTAACTATCGTTTTGTCCAGCAAAAGAAGCTTCAGGGGAGTCTTCGGCAGTCGCCGAGGAGCGTACCGCCAGAGATATTTCATTTCCATATTCTTGTTTAAGTTGATTATAACCACTCAAAATCGATGTTTTAAGGTCATCAGGTAGTTTGCATTTTAATACAATTTCTCGAGCTTTTTTGCCGCATTGCTGTAAAGCCTTAATATTGTCGGGTTCGAGCCCATCAAGCACATCATGTAATAGTGGCCACACATTATTGTACTCAAGTACATAGTTATACGCCTGCGCTGTAATGGCAAAACCATTGGGCACCCGCACCCCTTCGACAGTTAGGTTTTGGAACATCTCACCTAACGAAGCGTTCTTGCCACCAACTGAGGAAACATCGTCTATATTAAGTTCCTTGAACCAGCGAATATAACTTGTTGAATCTGTCATAAAATGTTCCTTTTCATCTTAATTAGGTTTTAGGCTTTTTAGGCCTAAAGTTAGTTAATCCATTAAATGGCTTCAATTTATAATAATATTTAGAAACATCTCATTGCTTTAGCTATTTTTCGATATCAAAATATATATGCACAGTGTTGTGCCAATTTGCTTGTGTTCATAGTAAAAATTTAAGCTTTGGCCCTTTGTGAATGACTACCAAGTGAACTAGGAAAATCATGTTTTAAACTGTATAACCCTGTTATGAGTTCAGCATTTCCAAAACATATTCCCATCGACAGTGCAGTGGCTAGGGCAGGGGTTTCTCTTTTCACTAATCTACTTTTATCAGCGACATTTTTAAGAGATGTACTGCACAGTTGGTTGTTTTTAAGCACCACTACTGTTCCAAAATGTTTGTTTGCCACTAATGACGCCGCATAACAGCCAAGGTTAGTAGCAAAGACTCGGTCGTACGCTGATGGTGAGCCCCCTCGTTGAATATGCCCTAAGATTGTGGCCCTTATTTCAGCGTCTATTTTTTGTTCTAACTGCATTTTTAACACATTGGCTACGCCGCCTAAACGTATAGGCTCAACACCAAATTCGTTGGTTTCGCGAACGGTCAATTGCCCACCAACCTGTTTAGCCCCCTCGGCTACCACTATAATAGAATAATGTTGCTCACCCATTCGTGATTTACAAGCTTTGGCTACTTCATCAATATCATATGCAAACTCGGGGATAATAATAACGTCAGCACCACCTGCAATACCTGCATGTAAGGCTATCCACCCAGCATATCTGCCCATGGTTTCAAGTATCATAACGCGCTTATGAGATTGTCCAGTAGTGCGCAGGCGGTCTAATGCGTCAGTCACGATACCAATAGCGGTATCAAAGCCAAACGTTCGATCAGTACCCATTAGATCATTATCAATGGTTTTGGGTATGCCGACTATATTCATACCCAGTTTCGACAGCTCATACGCGATAGATAACGTGCCATCACCACCGATTACGACTAATCCGTCTAACCCAAGGTTGAGATAATAATCCATCACTTCGCTTGATACGTCTTTACCTTTAAAGTTAAATGGGCTAGCAGTGTTATTAGTGCCAAGTATGGTGCCCCCTTGAGATAAAATACCACTGCAATCCGCATAGTCTAAGGGTTTAATACGCTGCTCTATCAGTCCTAAAAAGCCATCATAGATACCGATAATTTCAGCTGAGCAATTGATCATCAAACTTTTAGACACTGCACGAATAGCGGCGTTTAAACCAGGGCAATCTCCTCCACCGTTTAACACACCAATACGCAATGCTTTTTTCTTCATAGGGAGTCCCTTAGTCTGGTATCAAGCGATTACATTATTATGTGGGATGTTGGATGCCTACTATTGATGCTGATCAAGTTCTTCATATATGTAATCTTGATGTTGTTATTCATATTGAATAGCAACATCAAAGTTTAATACTAAAAGAATTGTAAATTGTGTTGACTCATATCAAGTGGAATCAAAGTTATTTATGCTGAAATGGACTTTAAATATTCTTTCTATTTAGGTTGACAAATAATGGCCACAATCAAGTTTTTAGGAGCTGCACAAGAAGTCACAGGCTCATGTCATATGCTTGAGGCACCGTCATTAGGCCGAATATTATTGGATTGTGGTATGCATCAAGGAGGAAGCAGAGTCGATAGGGAACAACAGGAAATATTTTTATTTGACCCACATACAATTGATGCAGTCATTCTATCTCATGCTCACCTCGATCATAGTGGAATGTTACCCCAATTAGTTCACGACGGTTATGATGGGCCCATTCATTGCGCCGACGCCACCGCTGATTTATTACAGGTTATGCTACTTGACTCAGTCAGTATTTACTTAGGTGATTTACAGCGTGAAAATCGCATCTTAGCTCGTAAAGGTAAACCTTTATTAGAGCCTAAATACACAGAAAAGGATGTATCTAAAACATTATCTTTGTGCCAATCCCATATTTATAAAGCTGATTTTTTTATATCTGCTGGAGCAAAAGTGACATTTCATGATGCAGGTCACATTCTTGGATCAGCCATTATTGAACTAACATTTAGTGATAAAGGTAAAAATAAAAAAGTCGTTTTTTCCGGAGATTTAGGTAACAAAAATGCAGTGTTAATGAATGATCCAACTGTGCTCAAAGAAGCTGATTTGCTGTTGATGGAGGGTACCTACGGCGATCGTGACCACCGACCAATGGAAGATACGGTTGCTCAATTAAAACAGATATTACTGAATACCCAAAAGCGAGGAGGAAACATCATGATCCCCGCGTTTGCTGTGGGTCGCACTCAAGAATTATTATTTTATTTAGGTCAATTGCATCGGGATGGTTTGCTGGATAACTGGCAAGTGATACTCGACAGCCCTATGGCAATTGAGGTAACAAAAGTCTATGACCGCTGGTTTGAATCCCTTGACAGTCAAGAAATTGAACAAGCTACTCCAAAAGCTCATTCTATTATCAAAGACTTTATTCCACGATTATTTTTGTCTGTCACAACGGAAAACTCCATGGCAGTGAACAATATTGCCAAAGGTGCCATTATCATTGCTGGCAGCGGGATGTGCACTGGTGGGCGTATTCGACATCACTTTAAACAACGCATATGGGATTCTCGCAACACCATCATTTTTTGCGGTTTCCAAGCCCAAGGTACCCTGGGTCGTTTGTTGGTAGATGGCAAACAGTATATTAAAATTTTTAACGAATCTTATAATGTGAAAGCCAAAGTTGAAACACTAGGTGGTTTTTCGGCCCATGCAGGACAACAGGAGTTAATGGATTGGGTTTCAAACTTTGATGACTCAACAAGAGTTGCTTTGGTGCATGGGGATCCGGAGGCACTGGAAGCGTTATCACAAAGGTTGTGGAATGAAAAAAAGATTGCCACGGACATTCCACAAGTAGGCCACTGCATTGCTTTTTAAATAAACCTGTTAAAAATGTAAAAATTATAAAAGTGTCTAGAAGGTATTTCTGTCGATAGTAAAAGAGCATTTCGAGATTGGGTTTTTATAATTTATTATATTTATGACTGTCGAGCAGTATATTTATAGATTGGTCTTCTGCTAATTATGAATCTAAACCCAATGCTATTTAACTATCAAAAGTTGATATAAGTCAAAAGACCAAAACCATAAATATCTATGATCGGCATCAAACACAGGATGTAGATATTTGTGTTAGGTTGCTCTGTATATGGGCATGTTTATTATTAGTAATTTAAATGTAATAGAGGTCTGCACGAATGGAAACTGCCGATGTAGAAAGTTTTATAAAATGTGAATTAGATGGACAATCGATAACAATTCGACCCATTAACATCCAAGATATGACGCTTGAATCTGATTTCATCGACCATTTATCCCCAGAAACTAAGCATTATCGTTTTTTTGGGGCTATCCATAACGTATCGGAAAAAACCTTAAAAACATTCTGTGATGTAGACGGCAAAAGAACAATGGCATTTATTGCTACCGAACTGGTAAATGCAAAAGAGATAGAGATTGGTGTCTGTCGCTATGTGGTTACTAGCAAACCAGATGTCTATGAATTAGCTCTGACAATAGCTGACAAATGGCAACATAAAGGGTTAGGAAAGTTGCTAATGAACCAGTTAATAAGTTACGCCAAAAGTCATGGTATTAAATGGTTATATTCGGTGGAATTAGCCGACAATGCTCTCATGCATAATTTGTGTAAAGAACTTGGAATGCAGGCAAAAATAGACCCTGATGATGTCCATCAAATTATCTACTCTCTAGCCTTCTAAAAATATTTCACCAATGAATTTTATAAATTAATAGTGGTAGGTATTAAATTGGCACAGTAATAAAGATTATTTTAGGAATTTATTTTTAAAGAATAAAAATATGAGGCAACATCATGAAAAATGAATTAACAGACAATGCAAAAGCAGAAATCGAAAAGTTGGTTGCACAAGTTAAACAAGAAAGGGACGAGATTGTGTTAAAAACACATTTATTCCAAGCTGATGCTAAAGATGAGTGGCATAAAGTTGATAAACAATGGGAGCATTTCAAATTTAAAGCAGGTCAAGTAGGTAAGGAGGCAAAAGGAGCATCAGGTGATGTTACTGCAGCAGCAAAATTATTAGCCGAAGAAATAATGAGAAGCTTTCAACGTATTCGTAAATCACTTTAGGCTTAAAGTCATAATTAATCGAAAAGTTGTTTTATTAGCATATTTAAAAAAACAATATCACCAAAAACACAGCAACATATATTAGCAATATCTGTTGCTTTAAAAAACATTTGAACATTATTTTTAACCCTCACTTTACATTTGAAATCTTATGCTGCGACAACCCCATCCGCATGGCAAAATAGTTAATTTGCCTTAATCTAAACATATTTTGCATCTGTTACCAAAATGACTCAAACATATAATGTTAACTGAGATGTTTCACACAAAATTTCGCTTATTGTGGAACTTCTATTGCTTATTTAAATACTTGCGGCTGGCTTTGGCTTATCACCATTTTGTCTTTATAGTTCACTAGTAAACGCCTCTTCTCATATCACATATCAAATTCGTAATGTCCTTAATTGTTATATACATGTGGTTTTATTTTATATCTAGGCTCTAAAAATTTGGCAAGATTTACTAACTCATTAACTGTCATAACATCGTTAAAGACTATCATTTTTTGATACGCCGCCTGCTTGAGTCGACAACAATGAATAGTCAGATGACATCTTGTGTGAGGGATTAATGATGGAGGTAATCAAGTCTGCGTAAGTCATAACCCGAGTGGAGGTGACACCTAAATGCATCGGAGTCTCCAATTCCTTATTAACCGTTTTGTAGTGAAGTTTTTCGATACAGCGACAGGCTAAACATTGATATTTCAAAAATATATTCACACCTGCTAGGGCATTTCCTTGGGGTAAACTAAATCCCTTTGATGAGTCAGGTAACCGATTGCAGCCTATTAAATAAAGGGTCAAAGTAAAGAGTAACTGTAATAATGTAGGCCTCAAATAAGTCTTTCCTAAGTGGTAATGTTTGGTAAGTTAAGACAAATAAGGAACCCCTTTTGATACAGATCAAACTGTATCAGGTAAAAATTCATAAAATTATTCTTTTCGATTATTTTGCGCTGTATTTGTTACGTTAATGGGCGGAAAACACATCATATGACACAATCATATTCGTTAATTTTATCAATGCTGGTAGGCATATTAGTGGTGGCTATATTGATGGCCACATTGGTTTATTTTGACTTGCAGCTTCAGCTTCTTAGGTTTTTCGACTGGCTCCAAACCATTGGTATTTGGGCTGGTGTGTTGTTTATCTTAATCGATATGTTGCTGATGATATGTTTATTACCCAGTATTTTATTTACCCTCGGCGCGGGTTTTTTGTTTGGTGTATTTTGGGGGGGTGTGTGTGTGGTAATAGCCACAACATTAGGTGCAGCCAGCGCCTTTTTAATTTCGCGTCATATTTTCAGCGAGGGAGTGAAAAGTTACTTACGTCATCATAAAAAACTAAAAGTGGTGAATGATGAGTTTGTAGAAGAAGGCTGGAAATTTATTTTGTTAACCCGTTTAGTCCCTTTTTTTCCACTCAAACTCTCAAATTATTTGTTCGGTGCAACTAATTTTAGCTTAAAGGACTTTGTGAAAGGTACGTGTCTGGGGATCATCCCCAACACATTTTTTATTGTTTACCTAGGTTCATTAGCGGCTGATTTATCAATGTTAGCTTCGGGCGACCTGATCCGATCTGAGCATGCTTGGGGGTTTTATGCATTTGCGGTTATCTTCCTGCTGGTGACTGTGACTTATATAACCAAACACGCACAAAAGGCACTGTTACGTTTCGAGGCGCGTTCAGTCAAAGAAGAAAGGCATAACCATGGTGTTTAAATGGATGCCATGGAAATTTATTGTCAGATATATAGCGCGGCGCCACGGATTTCTCGACCCGATTAATCTGTTAAGTCAGTTGCAACGTTTTATCCAGCCCTCTGAGGTGAACGAACCGGTTGAATTGTTGAGAGCAGGAGCTTTGATGCACGCTCGTGGTCTAATTAACAATAGAGTCATCCAGCATAACCTTGACTGGGTTTGGCCCTATTGGATTGAGCGACAGTTTGACCCCAGGGATACCTCTTTTATACCTAGGGCTTTTTCTATCACACACATTAATTTAAGCCATAGAAACTGGACGGCAATTGGCCTGCCTAACTATCCTAACTTACCTATAGTCGACCCACGGGGGTTATTAACCCCTTTTATTGATGGTTGGTCAATTGATTGTTGGCTAGTGACTCAAAGCGGCCGAACATTGTTGCCGTCTAGAGCGAAATCCGTTGAGCAAAAGGTACATTTTGATGATGAGTTAAGTATACATACCATCATTGATGATGGAACTTTGTCCTTACATTCTCAGGCAAGGGTAGTATTTGAAAAGGGCAAGGTATTGTGTCAAATGGATATTGAAGGAAGCGCCGATGAGCCTGCTTGGATCGTCGTCGCTTTACGCCCTTATAATCCAGAAGGGGTCAGCTTTATTGATCAAGTCAGGTTACATACCATGCGCAATCAATGGTTAATTGACGATACTTATCGCGTTGAATTTAGCCCTCAGGTCGATCGCCATCACATCTGCAATTATCAAAACGGTGATGTGTACATTCATTTAAACAACAGGGTTGATGAGCAACAAGGGGAATGTGATATCGGGATGTTGACTGCCGCTGCCATGTTTAAGTTAGAATGTAATGACAACCCTAGCAAAGTATCGGTGAAAATACCGTTACAGCAAGGCAGTGCTGGCGATCAGGTGCATGGGCATCATCTGTATTGTGAACCTTGGCACACACATTTGCAAAGTGCTAGTGTCTTAAAACTTCCCCAGGCATCTTTCCAATCATTGTATGATATAGCCCTAAAAACCTTGTTGTTACACTCTTCAGACGACATTTACCCAGGCCCCTATACCTATAAACGTTTTTGGTTTCGAGACGCAGTATTTATTATTCATGCTTTGTTATGTGCGGGTTTAACTAAGCGTGCTGAGCAAGCTATCGATCGATTTTCTTCAAGGCAGGACTTATCAGGATATTTTCACTCTCAAGAGGGCGAATGGGATTCTAATGGACAAGTGTTATGGATTTTACAGCGTTATTGTCAGTTAACTAATCAGGTACCGAAACCTCAATGGTTAAAAATGATTAAAAAGGGGGCAGATTGGATCATTAAAAAACGTATTTCTGACGCAAGTAATGTGATCCACAACGGACTGTTACCCGCAGGTTTTAGTGCAGAACATCTTGGACCAAATAATTATTACTATTGGGATAATTTTTGGGGCATTGCCGGATTGCAAGCAGCTGCAAAGTTATTTGCTTTAATCGGCAAAACCAGACTCAGTCAAACATACCAACAAGCCGCTAAAGACTTTGAAGATTGTGTTACTAAGAGTATATCCAATACGGCTACAAAACTTGGCAGACAAGCCATACCAGCCGCGCCCACTCGCAGACTGGATGCTGGTGCCATTGGTTCTTTAGCTTTGGCTTATCCAGCCCAACTATGCGCGGAAGACGACTCGAGGGCGTTAGATAGTTGTGAATTTTTGTTGGAATATTGTTGTGTCAATCACGGTTTTTTTCAAGATATGACTCACAGCGGCATCAATCCTTATCTCACATTGCATATTGCCCAAGTGTTAATGCGGGCAGGTGATGTCCGCTATCAAGATTTAATGCAACGTGTGGCAGACCTTGCTAGTTCGACAGGCCAATGGCCAGAAGCGATTCATCCTCGTACCGGCGGTGGTTGTATGGGGGATGGTCAACATGTATGGGCTGCGGCAGAATGGATATTAATGCTGAGAAATTGTTTTGTACGTGAAGAAAAAGACTGTTTAGTGATTGGTGCCGGAATAAGTCAACAATGGCTGGCCAGCCAACAAACCTTAAGTTTTGGTCCGGCTGCAACGTCTTTTGGACCAGTGAGCATAAGTGTTGAACCCCAACTCAATCAGTCTGAAGGTAAAACGCTGCAATATATTATTCGATGGCAGGGGAGTTGGTTTGGTAAGGCTCCACGAATTGAAGTGCGTCTGCCCGGTCAAGAGGTGATAAATCCTATCCTCGGTGTAAATGATGTAACTTGTGAGTATCAAGTATGAATATTTTGATGATGACGAATACCTACCTGCCACATATTGGTGGGGTGGCGCGCTCGGTGGAAGCCTTTAGCCGCTATTATCAAGAGCATGGTCATAAGATACTGATCATTGCCCCAGAATTTCCACAAATGCCCATAAATGAAGAGAATGTCGTTCGTATACCTGCTATTCAACATTTTAACGGCAGTGACTTTTCTGTGGTATTGCCAATACCGCACTTTTTAGGAGAAGAGATTGACACCTTTGAGCCAGATATAGTGCATTCTCATCATCCGTTTTTAGTGGGTTCAACCGCTAGGTTAGTTGCCAATACTTATAATTTACCTTTGGTCTTCACTCATCATACTATGTACGAACAATATTCCCACTATGTGCCAGGCGATGCTGAAACGCTGCAACGTTTTGCAGTAAAACTAGCCACAAGTTATGCCAATATGTGTGATCAGGTGTTTGCACCAAGCGAAAGTATTCATGTCATTCTAACTACTCGAGGCGTTCAAGTGCCTATAGAAGTTGTTCCAACTGGGGTTGACATCGACGAATTTTCACAAGGCAGTGGCCTTGGATTTAGAGACATGTTAGGGATTGATAAGAATGCTTTTGTGGTGGGGCATTTAGGTCGATTGGCACCGGAGAAAAACCTAACATATCTAAGTGAGGCTGTGGTGAAGTTTATGAAAAATGAACCTCGCGCGCATTTTTTGTTGGTGGGCAAGGGCAATTCGGAACGAGCTTTGCGGCAATCATTCGAATTGGCAGGATTAACTCCACGCCTGCACCACATTGGTTTTTTGGAACAACCTTTTTTATCCAGTGCTTATCAGGCAATGGATGTATTTGTATTTAGCTCACAAAGTGAGACCCAAGGTATGGTTTTAACTGAAGCTATGGCCGTTTCGACACCTGTAATAGCGCTGGATGCGCCCGGAGTGCGAGAAGTGGTGTCAGATGGAAATAACGGGAGATTGTTGTCTTGTGACACCACCTCTGAAGAGTTCGCAGATGTGCTGCAATGGTTTTTTACGTTATCTGAAGAACAACAACATATTATCAGACAGACGGCCCGTAGAACTGCCGAATCCTATTCTTTGGAGACATGCGCCCAAAAAGCTCTAGAGAAATACCAGTCTTTGCTGGGTAAAGGTTACGTTCATCATCATCACGAGCATCACCTTTGGGCCGATGCCACACAGATGATAAAAGCCGAATACTATATTTTAAAAGGTATCGCCAAAGCTGCTGTGCACGCGATTGCCCATGACGATAAAAAATGATCTATCAGTTGGAAGTAGGATATCGAAGGTTACGTCGCTGGTTCAATCGCAGTGAGTGGATGTTGTCTCTGTTGGGATTTAACAAACAAACTGCCACAAACCACAAAACTGGCCTGTTAATTATCCAGATAGACGGTTTGTCACATCAGCAATTTCAAACCGCTCTGGGCAATAACCGATTGCCATTTATGGCAAAGTTAATCAACAACGAACATTATCATTTGCATGATTGTTACTGTGGGGTACCGTCGACAACTCCAGCAGTTCAGGCTGAGCTTTTTTATGGCATTAAAGCCGCCGTTCCTGCCTTTAGTTTCATGTCTCGGGATACCCATAAAGTGGTGCGCATGGACAGATATCAAGGCGCTTTTGATGTAGAACAAAGACTAAAAAGCCAAGCTGAGCCATTACTAAAAGGTGGCAGCTCCTATGCAAATATTTATCAAGGTGGTGCCACTGAAGCCAATTTTTGTTCCTCATCTATTGGTTGGTCTGGTTTGATGAACATGGCTAGCCCCCTGACCATAATGATGTTTGTTTTGTTGAATATATACAGTTTTTTGCGCGTAGGGCTGCTCATGCTGCTTGAGTTTTTATTGGCTTTTATTGATTTTTTTCGTGGCCTTATTGACCGTCGCAACTTATTTAGAGAACTACTCTTTGTGCCGACACGTGTCGCGGTAAGTATCTTACTAAGGGAGTTAGTCACTATTGGTACAAAGCTCGATGTAGCTCGCGGTTTACCTGTTATTCACCTTAATTTTTTGGGTTACGATGAGCAGGCACATCGCCGGGGTCCTAGTTCACAATTTGCTCATTGGAGCCTCAAGGGCATCGACGATGCCATCAGTCGAATTTGGCACGCCGCCAAATCATCGTCACGGCGAGAATATGAGATATGGATATATTCCGACCATGGGCAACAGGAAACCATACCCTATACAAGGTCGCACGGTGAAACGGTGGGTGAGGCTATCGCTCGAGTCTTCGCTGACTTTAGTGATACACACATTGCAACCCTAACTGTTAAACAGGATGTGGGAATTGAGTCACGCAGGGCACAATATTTAGGTGGAGGCTGGTTTCAAAACTTATTCCCTTTGCCAAAAGAGATGCAAACCTCATCCCTCACAGAAGAACAATACGCCGAACAAGTTACTGTGACGTCAATGGGGCCTATGGGTTCAATTTATCCGGCGCAATCTCTTAGTGCTGAGCAACGAGAGGTTTTAGCTGAAACCTTGGTAAAAGACGCAAAAATTCCCCTAGTGTTGGCATGTGTAGCCAAAGGGCAGGTTAAGGCATGGGACCACAATGGTGTGTATTTACTGCCCAAAGAAGGAGCAAAAATATTTGGTAAACAACACCCTTTTTTAAATGAAGTGACACAGGAAATGATTAATCTATGCCAACATCCAGAGGCGGGGGAGTTGTTGATAAGTGGTTGGAGTGTGGATAAACCTTACTGCACTTTTGCCATGGAGAACGGCTCCCATGGAGGACCAGGCATGGAGGAGACACATGCATTTGCCTTGCTCCCCTCTGATACACCTTTGCCGCAAAGGGATAAGTCTTACCTAAGGCCTGTGGATTTATATGAAATGGGCTTACACATATTGGGACGTAAGAAACAACAACATGAAAATATCAAACACCAAGTAAAGTCTTCATTCAGCCTCAAATGTTCCCCAACAACCGATAAACCTGATGTGAATACCTTAAGATTATTGACCTATAATGTGCATAGTTGTCGTTGTATGGACGGAAGACTGTCTACCCATCGTATCGCCAGAGTGATAGCTCAATATCAACCCGATATAGTGGCGTTACAAGAGTTAGACGCAGGTATGTCCCGCACTGAATACCTCGACCAGGCGCACGCCATCAGTCAATATCTTGAAATGGCGTTTCATTTTCACCCAGCAATTCATGTAGAAGAAGAGCGTTATGGTAATGCCATTTTGACTCATCTACCGCTCAAACTGGTTAAAGCTGGAAACTTACCTTTGATTATTAACCAACCTTTATTTGAACCAAGGGGAGCAATCTGGGTAGCAGTTGAAGTAAATGGTATAAACGTACAGATTTTTAATACCCATTTTGGCTTTAGGCCAATGGAACATATGCCACAAGTAAACGCCTTGTTAGGCGATAGTTGGCTGGGTAGCGCCAATTTTCAACAACCGATTATTTTATGTGGAGATTTTAACTTTTTCCCGAACTGCAGGGCCTATAAACGGGTGATTGAATATTTGCGAGACGCTCAGCTTCAGCTAAAGGGGCATCGGCCAATTAATACGTTTTCTGGACGTTTCCCTCGTGCTCGCATTGATCATGTTTTTACCAATTCGATGCTTGAAGTGGCAAATATTCAAGTGCCTCGCACCCATTTAACCCGCAGCGCCTCTGACCACTTGCCCCTTATCGTCGACCTAAAATTAATTTGATATTATCATTAACGAGTCACTCACTACCTGAGTATCGACTCGCTTCAGTTAGGCTGACTTTTTAAACCCCTTAGCAAAATGATTCAGAGGCGAATGATAGGTTAGAACAACGGAATACGATTGGCTGAAATAATGGTATTTCACATAACCAATTAAGGGGTATATCAATAATTTATTTACCATGCTATTTAGCTTAACTTGATGCTGTCTTTAAACATTCTTATTTTCAAACTCAGGGAAGTCCTGACCAACTAAGTGTAAATAGGTCGCCTTATATAGGCCCTAATCATAAAATTTAATTCACGATTTACAGCAAAACCCTGAAACCTATTGGGGGAATTACTCACGAAAATACTATTTTGCTTGGGCAAGCAAACGATAGGCTTGTGATATTAATTCATCTGGGTTCAAAGGTTTCGTCATCAATTGAAGATTTTCTCCAGAGATAGTTTCCATCTCTGCAGAGGTATCCCCTGATACTAGAATGGCCGGAATTTGCTGTCCCTCTTTTGTTTTAGCTTTATGAATAATATCCAACCCTGACTCTTTATGGTTAAGATGAAAATCAGTGATAATTAAATCTGGCAACTGTTTATCCATTTGTGCATAAGCTTCTGTAGGAGAGGACACGCTCACAATGTTAAAACCTTCCTCCATGGATAACAGCATCTCAGAAGCTTCGAGTACATCGGGATCATCGTCAACCAGTAATATTTGTACGTTTTTCTCTATAATGCGATGAGTATTGGTTTCTTTTTTAGACACAGTGGCGAGTGTTGGCTTGCCCAAAGGTAAACTAATGGAAAAAGTAGAGCCTCGTCCGACTTTTGAGGTCACATTTACTTGGGTACCGAGTAAATCGGCAATCCGTTGTACAATTGACAAACCTAAACCAAGACCACAATGATGTTGCTGAGGGTTTCTGTTTACCTGATGAAATTCATCGAATATGTAGATAAGCTGTTCTGCAGGAATACCAATACCCGTGTCGCTGATCGATACTTTCACTATATTATGCTTCTGACTACTGGCAATAGTCACTTTGCCCACTTTGGTATAACGAATGGCATTGGCTAGCAAGTTTTGCAGCAACTGATTCAAAAGGCCTGGGTCGCTGTACACAACATGATTATCGTTTGCTTCGAGTGTTAACCCTATACCTTTTTCATAGGCTTCTACTTCGAATCCAGCACAAAGTTTTTCGAGCATAGGGCGCAGCGCAAAATGACTAGGCTGCGCTGCCACTGTACCCGATTCAAGTTTGCTAATGTCCAACAACGAGTTCAATAAGCGGGCCATCGCAAACAATGAATCTCCTTGCATACCCAGCATTTTTTTGGCTTCTGGTTTATCAATACTTTTAAATAACGCTTTGTTAAGTAACGTCAGTGAGTGCAAAGGCTGGCGCAAATCATGACTGGCAGTAGCTAAAAACCTAGATTTAGCTGCTAGAGCTGATTCAGCCGTAGTTTTTGCCAACTGCAGGGCTTCATCGCTTCTTTGACGTTGCCTAATGTCACGTATTGCAGCGCTTACCACTTTCCCATGATCGGTTTCTATGGGGCTTAGGCCAACTTCGACGGGTATTTCTTCACCACTTTTGGTCAGAGCAAACAGTTTAATGCCGTTGCCCACCACACTAAACTTTGGTTGGGTAAAGAAACTTTTACGATGCTGAACATGCTTCTCAGCAAATCTTGAGGGCATTAATTGTTCGATAAGCATGCCAATAAGTTCTTGTTTGGAATATCCAAAGAGTTTTTCGGCCTGACTATTGGCGACTTCAATTTTGCCACTAGCATTGACAATCACTAGGGCGTCAGGTGCCGACTCTACTAATGATCGAAAATTTCTTTCACTTGCCCGTAGTTCATTTTCAGCATTTATGCGCCTACTAATATCTTTTTCGGTAGAGGCAATCGCAATCACAACGCCAGCTTGATCCAATAAAGGAGTCAGGGTAAGTAATACATTTATCTTACGCCCGTCTTTACCGATGCGCTTGGCCTCAGCACTTTGAATATACTCACCTTTAATAATGCTTTGCATTAATTGCTTAGCATTTTTCTGTTCATCCATGGGGATAAGGTCAAGTAGATTCATACCTAAAGCTTGTTGTTCGCTCCAACCATACATTCTTTGCGCGCCATTATTCCAGGCAGTAATTTTGCCGTCCAGATCACACAAGGTAAAAGCATCATTGGAGTCGCGGATGATAGTGGCTAATCTTAGGGTGTCTTCTTCTGAGCGTTTTCGTTGGCTGATATCGATAAAAGTGATGACCACTCCGGCAATTCGGTAATCATTCGTGCGATACGGCAGGATGCGGCGTAGATAATAACTCCCGTTTTCAGTTTTTATCTCACACTCCACTGGAACAAGATTGCTTAAAACTCGCTTAATATCATCCATTAGACCATGATCCAAAAACTTGGGCCGGATGTCGATTATTGGTCGTCCAATATCAGTCGATATAAGATTTAATAGTTCCTGAGTCGCAGGAGTAAAACGACCAATTCGTAGGTTATTGTCAACAAACAAGGTGGCAATATTAGTACTGCTGAGGAAATTGTCTAGGTCATCGTTACTCTTGGCCAGTTCTTCTACTTTGTCCTTATATTGGTTGTTAACTGTGGTCAGTTCTTCATTCATGGATTGCAGTTCTTCTTTGGAGCTTTCTAACTCTTCATTACTCGACTGCAATTCTTCGTTGGCCGACATCACCTCTTCGTTTGCTGCTTGTAACTCTTCGTTGGCGGATTCCCATTCTTCAACATTAGTTTGTAACATTTCACGTGTGATTTGTAACTCTGCTTCCATTTGTTCAATTAACGAGCTGTCGTTAGTGCTTCGCGAGCCTTGTTGTTGTAGTAATTGCTGGTCCTTGTGCTGTTTTGGAGTGACGTCAGTTTCATCTTGTTCTTCAAAGGTGATCAGTATCATAGGTTCATTATTATGGGGGACGTTTATCGGTCTAAGAACCACTTTTACTCCAAGGTGTCCATTTTCCTTAAGCATTTGTATGTCGTCAATCACCACTCGCTTGTTTTCTTCGGTGACTTGGCGCAATGCGAGGCGTAATTTTGCCCGTAATTCATGTTTTGCTAGTACCAGTAAGTCTTGAGAAGGAGATCCTGATGGCTGTTCTAAGTAACGTGAAGTAGGGCCGGAAAAATGTACGATTTGATGTTTTATATTCACCAATACAGCAGCAGGAGCAAATTCTTGTAATAAAAATTGTTGTGTCACATCACCAAGACGCAGCTGATTTTTATCGTAAACTTGTTTGCCAACAAAGGGCGGGATGGAGCGCGTAATTCTTGAGGCTATTGGAAATTCAACTCTGCTGGTTGAACGAGCCGGTCCAGTACGTTGATAAATTCTCCATTTTTTTGCCAGTGGTTTAAATAAACTCTCTTGCTGACTGGACGTTTCCGAGTGTCCTAAAAATAAATTGCCGTTTTCCCGTAGGGCAAAATGGAACAATGCAAGGACTTTGCTTTGTACTTCAGCGCTGAGATAAATCAGTAAGTTTCGACAACTGATGAGATCAAGGTTCGAAAAGGGTGGGTCACTTATAAGGTTTTGGCTGGCAAAAGTAACCAACTTACGTAACGATTTTTTGATCCGGTAACTGTGATCTTCTTTACTAAAAAATCGTTGTAGGCGTGCTTCTGAAACACTGGACTCAATATTTTCTGGATATAGGCCTGTACGACCATAGCTCAATGCAGTTTCGTCAATATCGCTGGCGAATATCTGGATACTGCAATGTGTATTGGTTTTTTCTAAATGTTCAACTAACAACATTGCAATTGAATAGGCTTCTTCACCTGTGGCACAACCTGGGATCCACACACGGATTGGTTGGTCATCATGTTTTGATGCCACCAACGGAGTGATGACTTTTTGTTCGAAGGCTGAAAAGGCTTCTGGATCCCGAAAAAATGCAGTCACACTAATTGGTTTTTTCTAAATGTTCAACTAACAACATTGCAATTGAATAGGCTTCTTCACCTGTGGCACAACCTGGGATCCACACACGGATTGGTTGGTCATCATGTTTTGATGCCACCAACGGAATGATGACTTTTTGTTCGAAGGCTGAAAAGGCTTCTGGATCCCGAAAAAATGCAGTCACACTAATTAGTAAGTCCTTAAACAGCAAGTTTGCCTCATCCTCATTTTTGCGCAAAAAAGATAAATAAGCTGTCATCGTTTTGAGATGATGGAACTCCATTCTCCTGGCGATACGTCGTCCTAATGTACCCAGTTTATACGCTCTAAAATCATGGCCGACACGGTTTTTCAAAAAAGCCAAAATAGCACTTAGTTGGGATTTTTCGTCTTTTGGTATATCACCATCTCGTTTAGTGTTTGTTTGCTTAATTATGTAAGGGTGTTGTAAATAATATTTAATATGAGCAGGCATTTCCTGAACCGGACAAGTAAAGTCCACTAGTCCGGTGGCGATAGCGCTACTGGGCATACCCTCATAATCAGCACTATCTGGTGATTGAGCTAAAACCAAACCCCCACTGCCATTAATGGCCCGAATTCCAAGGGTACCATCACTACCTGTACCGGAGACTATGATGGCAATCGCACGATCTTCATGCTGTTCAGCCAATGACCATAAGAAAGTGTCGATTGGCATCCGCAAACCATGATGTAAAACGGGTTTGTTAAGTTTGAAACTATGATCGTCTAGAGTCAGATAAGTATTAGGCGGAATAACATAGACATGATTGGCTTGAACTGTCATACCATCAACAACTTGAACCGCAGGCATAGTAGTAGAGCGAGTAAGGATTTCAGCCGTAAGGATTTCAGCCGTAAGGCTTTCATGTTTTGGGTCTAAGTGTTGGATCACCACAAAAGCTGCGCCAGTATCATTAGGTAAGGCTTCAAACAAGCCTTTTAAGGCGGCCAGACCACCTGCCGAAGCACCGATACCCACTATGGGACAGGACGATTCAGTTATTAACTTAGTACTCCTTTACATTGTTCTCGATCAGACACAGAGTCAGTATGATGATGCATCTGACTATCGTTATTAACGATATATAATAGGCACTGAATACGCATTTTTCGCACATTAAATAATCCAACACAGCAGGTGGAAGGTAAATAACTCTTTAACTTTATCATTTTATAAAGTAATCGCTAGCGTTTTAAGGTTAATATTCACCAGATATTTTAAATTTAAATATCAAAATATCTCTGATATGAATAGTTATTATTTTCAACTATCTATTCCATCGTTTATTGACCTCAATCAAGCAAAAGGTCATACACCGTATCTAATCTTGTTGTTCTATATGAGCTAATAAATACGATTACTTTTTATTTAAAATCTTTTGCTTGTGCATCACAAATTCATTTGGTCGCTGATCCCCACTTACTACCATGTTATTGCTGAACCGCTAAATATTGAGCAAGATCAATTTTACTAAAATATCCACATTGTACAGTGTTCAAAATATCTGTTTATTGACATAACAATGAAAACCTCTTCAAAACAGCATTTAGAAAAAATCAATGGTTACTTTCAACCACTTTGGTCGGTGCATAGTGGAGAGGGCCCATTGTTCGCTACAGCATTGCACGCAGGCCATCAAATACGAAATGAGTTGGCTGGAATTATGGCTCTGGAAGAATCTGTAAGATTAAGAGAAGAAGACCCTTACACAGATGTCTTGACTCATGTCGTCCCTAATCGAATTGTTCCAATCCGATCCAGATTTGAAGTTGACCTAAATCGGTCCCGCAAAGAAGCAATTTATCTTTCTCCCCAGGATGCGTGGGGATTACAGGTTTGGAAAAAAAAGCCAACAACTCAAATGATAAAAAAATCCTTGGGTGAATTTGACCAGTTCTATTCAGAAACCAAAAAAGTGCTCAAAAAACTAGAGAGTCAATATAAACGATTTGTGGTGTTTGATATCCACAGTTATAACCATCGAAGGGGAGGGCCACAAGCAGCCCCTGACAACCCGATTGAAAATCCAGATATAAATATTGGTACAGGAACAATGGACCGACAAAAATGGGCAAGTGTCATCGACCGATTTATCAGTGACCTTAAACATTATGATTATATGGATCAACATCTTGATGTCCGGGAAAATGTTAAATTTAAAGGGCGACAATTTGCAACATGGGTACATCAAAATTTCCCTGATTCGGGTTGCGTATTGTCCATCGAACTCAAGAAATTTTTTATGAACGAATGGACAGGTAAAATTGATGCCAAAAAGTTGCTGGCACTATATCACGCGCTAAAATCAACATTGCCTGGAATTTCCCATGAGTTGCAACAACTATGAAAGGCCAACGCTTCGATATTAACGACGCATTTATACAAGAAGTATCCAGTGCCTTAGACGAAAATAAGCCTATACGACGAAGATTTACTGGATGGGGAAGACTGCATATCGATAGAAAACTGCCTTTTCTATGTATCTATCGAAGACCTCAAAATAGCCGTGACAAAGGGACTGATGAACTTATCTTGGGTCAGGCAAATTATATTCTGGTGGATGAAGTGCGTGCAAAGACTGCGGTATTTAAAAAGCTTTTGCAGTGTATTGCAATTAAAACTGAGAAGGCATTTGGTGCATTTCTGTTTCTAGAATTGTGGAGTCAAGATCACCAACAGCCTGTTCCAAATTCCCAATCTGCATTGCAATTTCAAATATACACTGACGCTGAAAATCCCCCCCTTAATATATTAGAAGCGACTGAAAATGCATTGCTAGGCATCGAGTTCAATGACGTCAATCCGGAACTTACTTTGGATTATGGGGCGAACTCATACCCCAATCATATGACGACATTAAATGTGAGCCAACTAAATAGTCCATCTAATTGGTATTGGATGGGCGTTGCATTGACACCGGTTTTTCGGGACGGGAATAAAACATTGCCATATGAAATGAAGAGGATTCATTTAGGTATTACTCGGGCGTTTCGACAGATATTCTATGCATTTATCCATAAATATACGACCCACACACCCAAGCATTATCATGAATTAGGTAAACGCTCCATTACCTCTATTGTGCTGCAAACAGATAAAAAATTGGCTGAAATTAAAGACAATTTCGACATTTTATTTCATGTGACTCCCGTCAATGTGCCTGAAGTTTGGACAGCTTTTAGCAATAGTCAATTTTTAAAAACTCCTATATTTAAATATAGGCCGCGGCCGATTGATCCGGATCAATTAAAACGTCAATTATATGCCATCAAAATTGAACAAATTGATGACCCGGCGTTAACCCATATTTTTCACACTCAGCGACAGGAAATCAGTCAGCTACTGACAATGATTTGGGGACCGTAACACCTCAAACTTCATGTATGGCAGTCTTCAAGTCTTTGGTGGTGTAGATGACGTTCTGCTAGGTGAAGCTAAAAACATTTTAAACTGTTTATCAGTGCAGTCTCCGTCATTTACGGGCGAAAAAGTTGTCGGCCAGTGAATTGGCAAAACGGGCAAAACGATTGATTGCGGATTATCGTAAGCAAAAATGCAGACTTTAACTATACCGTGGAAATTCGTAATGATTTACCAGGAATAATGGTTTCAAGTGGGAAATTACTGATTGGCAGCACCCTTAGCCTGCATCAAGAAACAATTGAAGCAACCTTAGCTCATGAAGTCAGCACACACATATTGACCCACTTCAACGGCAGAGCACAACCATTCCAGCAATTTCATTCTGGCATGCAAAATTATGAAGCGGCACAAGAAGGGTTAGCAGTATTAGCGGAATATTTTGTAGGAAATCTACATTCTGGGCGTTTACGTACCATCGCTGCAAGAGTAGTCGCTGTAGATGCAATGGTTCAAGGAGCCGATTTTATACAAGTGTTTAGACTTCTGATTGATGAATGGTATTTTTCAAATGAGCAGGCCTTTCACATAACTATGCGTGTATTTCGCGGGGGGGGCTTTACTAAAGATAGCCGTTTATTTGAAGGGATTATTAGAGGTGGTGGATTATTTGAAAACTGATGGTGAGTTTATGTTGCTCTTTGTGGGAAAAATTGGTTTGCAACATATTCCATTTGTAAAAGAATTGAGGTGGCGAAACCTGCTTAAAAAATCTCAGGTCACACCAAACTATATAGACTCTAAGCTGTTTGAAAGTAAAATGACCAGACTAAAAAAATCAGTGTCCATACTCAACTTAATTAAGGGGAAACACCCAATGAAATTGGGTTTACTAGTCAATAATGTCGATACTGAAAAAAAGTGATTATACCACTACGTTAATAGCAAAAACGGCAACGAATATGGGGCATGAGGTCAGTTATATCAGTATCGAAAAGCTGTCCTATTCTATCAACGATACTGTTTATGCTAACTCAGTTAGAGTCCCACCAGGGCAGTATCATTCTCTAGAGTTATATTTGAAAATATTGCATTCCAAAAAGGCTATTCTAGAACAAACAACCATAGATAAACTCGATGTACTATGGCTACGAAATGATCCTGCAGAAGACGTAAATAATCGACCATGGGCTCGCCTTGCTGGGATCAATTTTGGTCGTTTGGCTATGCGTCATGGTGTGTTAGTGGTGAATGATCCGAGTGGATTAAATGAAGCCATTAACAAAATGTATCTGCAGTACTTTCCAGAGGAAGTTAGGCCTAGAGCAATCATTACTCGCGACGCGAGCGATATTAAGCATTTTGTTGATCAGAGAGAAAGGTTATGCCGTGCTTAAACCTTTGTCTGGATCAGGCGGACGCAATGTCTTTTTGATCCATCCTGAAGATAAATTCAACATCAATCAAATTATAGAATCTGTTGCTGAAGATGGATTTATTATTGCACAAGAATATTTGAAAAAAGCTAAAAATGGCGACACACGACTATTTTTATTAAATGGGAAGCCTTTGAAAGTTAAAAATAAGATTGCAAGCGATCCATCGTCACAAAGATGGGGACGATGATATTCGCAGCAACATTAGCGCAGGGGCCAGTACACAAAAAGCCAAGGTAACGCCGCAAATGCTTGAACTTGCTGAAATCATTCGTCCCAAACTAGTGCGGGATGGAATGTTTTTAGTGGGCTTAGATATTGTTGGAAGCAAATTGATGGAAATAAACGTTTTTAGCCCTGGTGGACTTATTGGTTGCGAGCGATATGAAAACAGTAAGTTTTGTCAAGAAATAATACGTTCTCTGGAGCACAAAGCCGAATATATCAAGCGTTACAATCGTCATTTTAACAATACTGAAATGGCAACACTTTGATCAACATATATTGCCCATTAGTCGGATTGGATTTTATTTTCCTACCGTTAAGCTCGGCTTACACAATAATTGAACAGTAGAGTGACCTTAGATCGGTGCATTCGAAAATCCCCCCCATTTGCCAATTCGCGTCGGTCAATTACTTTATGGTTCTTCTTCTTCGACCATGCAAAAGTTTGGTTATGTATAGATTCAAGTGGTAATGGAACGAGTCAATTAAATTTGATCAGTATCAATAAGATTAAAAATCAAACAATGCATAATGATGGCTCTTTTCCCATTGGCTTAAAACGAGAGGATCTTATGAACATCAAAGAAATCAGCAGTATTGCCAAAAGACATGGAATAAAACCTAGCAAACACAATAAATCGTCACTCATACGAACGATTCAATTAAAAGAAGGTAATTTTGATTGTTTTGGCAGTGCTTATACCGGCGAATGTGATCAACAGCAATGCAGTTGGCGCAACGATTGTTTAGGCCACAAAAAAGATAAAAATAGCATAAAAAACTAAGTAGTCCAAAGTTAAGATTAGAACAGACTTATTTCAGACGTTTAAGGATAAAATTTATGTCGATAAAATGTGAATTAAAAGTACTTAAGTCACAGTCAAGTTTATCTATTCGTCTAAGAACAAATTCTGAAGCGCTCCCTGAGATTTTTGCCAAAGGTTATGCAGCCATAGCTAAATATCTAGAGCAATACAATGGCGAAATCACGGGTGCTCCTTTTGCCATATATTACAATCTGGATATGCGACATTTAGATGTGGAGTTTGGTCTTCCAGTCTCTGTTAGTTTAAGTGGTATAGATAATATTCGTCCGAGTCAAACACCCAGTGGAAAATCGGTGACTTGTTTGCATATTGGTCCCTATATCGATATCGAATCTTCGTATCGTGCGCTGACAGAATGGATTAAAGATTATGGGTATGAAGCCACAGGTATCGCCTATGAAGTCTATTTAAATAATCCTGTTGATACAGAGCCAGAAAAATTGAACACCCAAGTTTATGAATTGATTAGAGCCATTGAATTGTAAAACTGATAGAGCATTGGTGTTGAGTCATTTTTAAAACAAAAACGTTTTAAGTAAGAAAAACAAAGAAACACTTTCAGGAGATTATTATAGTACTTATTAGAACTAGCCAGCAAGATTGCATCGATTCTGTGGACTATTTCGGCAACATGTTTGGGCACATCTATTAGTAAAGAGGCAGAGGTAATAGCATCCACGTTTGGTATTTTTAAGTCACCTTTACCAGAGGTTGATAAATAAAGAATTTTGTCAGTGTTTGGATGGCGCTGAGCGAATTCAAGCGCATTGGCTTGTGGCTGCCAGTTTTCCCAAGTGTGGATAATGACAATGACACTCCATTCATCAATATCAACTGTCGAGAGTGATGAAACATCAATTACCTCTAGTGACATTTTGCGTTTTTTTAGCTGCTGATATTAAACCTTTCAGCACCGCGTTTTTATAGGCACTGCCTTGAGTAGCAATCAGTAATTTATATTTGGCCTGTGGTACTGTGACGGTAAAGGGTTCGGCAATATCCATTGAATAATGAATTTTGTACCAAGTCAAAATCGCGAAAATACAAAGCACAATGAGTCCCAGTAGCCAAGTGAACTTCTTTAGTTTAGACATAATATTCTCCAATAAATGGGTGTTTATCAGTGGAATGGGTATTCATCAATAAGCAGCTGTTTCAAACAGCAAACCGCTCCTTTATTATCTGAGTTCCCTTGCTGGCAGCTATTGGCAAAGCTGTGCGTTTTTTTCACGGTATAGCCCAGATTTAATATCAGCCTCAGTAATCTCAAGTGTGGCAACTGGCTTTTTAGCACAGAGACTTTCCATAGCTTTGAAGGCATTTGAGGCACCGGAAGTACCTTCTGTACAAAAAAAAAGCAACCTGCTTAAACTTATTTTTTTCTTTGAGGATGTAACTGCGCATGGGGGGGGCTAACTTCATTATCCATATTGGCGCGCCAAGGATCAGTAAGTCATATTCGTTCGGATTCGTGCTAGCAAAGCGAATTTTTCCAGGTCGAGAAAACAATACTTGATATATTGTAAGCAACATACCCAATGGGGCCAGTACGACTATGCCTGTCCTCGAGTCGATTAATATCAGCTTTTAATGTATTGGCAATGGCCTCAGCCACTTTCTGAGTATTGCCGCTAAGTGAATAATAGATAACTAAGGTTTTCATTGTTCATACCTCTAATTCTCAATATCTAAAAGTGTTAACGGTTTAAAATCGGCTAAGGAAAGGAGGCCTTATAACTCAGACTTTAAGAAGGAAACTTTTCAAAAAATTAAAGCCACCGCTTGATTGATTTTCTCTTCAAGATTATCCAACGTTCTTTTGTTCAATCGTCCAACAGCAATGCCTTCCCATAAAAGCTTTTTATTACTTTTATCAATCACATCAATATTTAAGGTGCCTTCGGTGTATTGCTCTATTCGGGTCTCGTAATGAGGATAGTTGCCCCATACACCATAATCATGCCTAAAGTCATAATAAGGATGAGGCATTACATCACTTAAATCCTGAATTTTTTCTTTGGTGTAGGTATTAAAATTCACCCACAAATCTGGATTATTTGAATAGCGGTAACCTTTGCTTATCATTTGGGTCATGATCGCCGCCTTAATATAACGAGTAGACAGCTTGTCGTATTCCTCACCTTCAGGCTGCAACTGCGGATAAAAAGCAAAAGTGGTGTATCGATTAAGGTCGGCCGTTTGGTCATATAAGGCATGTATTTGTGGTAAAGATTGGCAAGCTGATATCAACCAAATCACACTGAATAACAACGTTACCAGCATAGGGCGAAGGGTTTTCTGAGTATTCATCACACACATCCTTAAAATAGAGAGAAACAAACTGATTGTTAATCAAATCGAACCAAGCCATGTTGACCCATATCAAATTATTTATGGGGAATGACTTAAAGCAGCAATTCCTGCTACAAACAAAAATATAGGATTGGCTAACCTAGAATCTTTGACGCCTTCTTTGACCTTATTCGATATAATCTGTACGTGAAGAAACTTTTACATTGTCAGTAATTTGATTATTTGGATGGGACACATACCAATCGCCTTCGTTAAGCCCTGTAATCACTTCAACATTAAGGGCGTTTTTGTGGCCAATACTGATTATTTGTTTATACGCAGTCTTTTCTCTTACGACAAATATAGCCCACTTATCTTGCTCCCTAAATAAAGCAGTAACGGGCACACTTAATACATCTGAGCCATGCCATAAGACTATTTCCACATCCACCTGATACCCATGTCCCAGACGTGCCCAATTGTTATATTCACTGGTAATATCAACAACAACATTCACTCTTTGTTCTTCTATTCCCAGGGCAGATACTTTCATAAAACCAATGGGTTCAATGCGGTTGACTCTACCTGTTAGTGGCTGGGATCCACCCCAGTTTTTAATATTGACCACTTGCCCAGGTTCTACTTTTACTGCATCGAAAGACAGTAATTCTACGACTATTTCAAGATCTTTTGGATTACCGATTTCAAGCAAAGCGGTCCCTGCTATGACTACACCCTCACTTTTATTCAATACCTTTAATATGCGTCCGCTAACTGGAGCCGTTATGTTGACACATTGGCAGTTACCTCGTTGCGTTTGTGTAGAGGAAGGGGACAACATTAATGCCTTGGAACGTTCTAATTCATAGACGCGCATTTGCAGCCCCGCTTGAGTGGTAGCCAAGGCAGCTAGTGCGGTTTTGTATGTTCGTTCAGAATTGTCTAGCTCTCGCGCAGACACATTATTGTTGACGCGAAGTTCACGCATCCTGTCAAATTCTGCAAGGGCAAAGTCTAATTCTGCTTGTGACTGATTCACTTCAGCTTGAGCAAGTTTCAAAGCAGACTCGGCGGTTTTTATATCCGCTTTTGCTTGTGCTTCACTTCGTGGGTCAAGAAATTCTGGGTCGATAGGTTCTATTTCAGCCACTATAGTTGTTAACCGTTCTACTGGGTCGCCCACTTCGGCCTCTATCCTACGTAGATACCCTGTAACAGGTGCTGATAACGTATAAACATCATGAACTCTTGTTTTTGCTTCCTCGGTGATGATTTCTTGTAGATCTCCTTTTACCACTTGAGCCATATCAACAATTATCGTTCTAGGTCTAAATAAGTAGCTCAACACCAATAACAAGACCATACCAATCACAGCCCAAAGTAGAAAACGCACGTGTTTGCTTTGCATCATTTATTCCCTCGTTTTTAACACTCTGATCAAGTCCAGCTTATTCACTCTTCGCCGGACCAGAGCAGCGGATAAGATAGCGGCGATAACAACCCACACAATGGCATATCCATAAGTTGACGCCTCGATCACCAAAGGAATACGATACATTTCGGTGTCAAATGACTGGGCCATCGACCACACTAAAAACCCGCCAAATAGACAGCCAAGCGGCAATCCTAGTAAAATCAAAAAACATGACTTCACCCAGCAATACATAAGAAATCTCGCCCTTGGTAAATCCCAGCACACGCAAGGTGGCGAGTTCTCGCCCACGTTCTGATAGCGCAACCCGTGTGCTGTTGTAAGTCACGCCAAATACCAATACCACGGCTAAACCAGTAAACATTGAGATAAACACCATCAAATGTTCGACCAGATGTTCATTAAATGAATCCAATGCAGACTGTTTCAACATCACAGTACTAACCTTGGGCATACTTTTGAATTTTGCATACAGTTCATCTTGATATCGCGGGTCGATTAACAGGTTGGCATATTTAAAGCTGGGGCTTTCATTGAGTGCGCGATTTAGGGTATCTAAGTTCATATAGGTTGGCAGACCTATATATGAATTAATAATGCCAACTACAGGTATCAATAATTCCGGCCTGCGTCCTTCTAAAACATCAACCCCCATAACGTCCCCAATCTTAATATTAAGTTTGCGTGCTAGGCGACTGGCAATCACTATCCCTGAATCGGGCACATCAATACTTTGTTTGCGCCCATCGTCGTATATCAGTTGCAGTGTGCTGTCAGGCTGCATACCTGTAATGCCCCCTCTGTGGGTCATTGAGCCAAAACTAAAATCCGCATTAACTGCATTTATGGGTTCAGCTGTTAGGACGCCAGGTAATTTTTCGAAGTCATAAATGGCACGTAGCGGCAAAGAGTCAACCACACCCACTGTAATATGTTGCCGCTGGCTATCAAAAAAATATACGCGTTTAAGATGAGTTAACGAATCGTCCCACTGCAAGGTCATAATAATTAAGCCGGTTGCCATGGCGATCCCAGCACTGGTTAAAAATGAACGCAGTGGCCGACGAGATATTTGACGTAATGCAATACGAGTAGGCTGAAGTCCAACAATCTAACTAGGCCCAGCGACGATAAAAAGGTTTGTTTATAAATGCCAGGGGAGGGAGGTATCATCGCTTCAGCTGGGGGTAATTTAACAGCGGTTCTAACGGCCGTTAACGCACCCAAAATTGCAGCGATTAAACTGACTAACCCACCAATAATGAAAGCAAAAGGGCTGGGACGATAAATCAGCAAAGGGAAACGAAACAGTTCAGCATACATTACCGTATTAAGACGACCAAAATAAGCGCCAATAACTGAGCCAATTGTCACACCTATGATCCCAATCACCAACATCATTTTAATGTAGTGCCAGGCGATTTGAAAATTGCCATAACCAAAAGCCTTGAGTAAGCCAATTTCGGTTCT
>NZ_CALSOK010000008.1:0-205742 GCF_943787955.1 uncultured Paraglaciecola sp. | reverse complement strand
CAGCATTGAGCTCTATAGAATATGCGGTGTTGAAATGTAGGGGGTAATCCCCTTGCACTGGCACACCACCTTGGGAATCCCACATACCCAAAGTAGTGCCTGCAGCATGTCCATGGTATCCAATGGGATGGGTGTAAATTGAAGGTTTAATCCCTTCCTTGATAGCTTGTTGACGTGATAGCTTTAACACTTCATTGCCTGTGCGACCTAACTTGAAGTGTGGCAGTAAATATATCCTGCAAACGATTGGCACTGGCTAAGGCTTTTTTCAAATAAAGTGGAACGTCCGTTTCATTGGGTTTAAGCACATAAGCATGTTGCTGTTGATCTGAATGAAGGCGTAAATAGCTCAAACCGAAATCCATATGTAACAAATCACCGGGCATAATGATTTGCGCTTTAGGCCGCTCACTGAATGCTTGTAAGTGGTCAAACTTTTCATTGCTTGAACGCTGTAATGATACAGTGGGATGAAACCACGTTTGTAACCTTAAATCTAATACCTTCTCTCTTAACCACCACACTATATCGTCTGTCGTAGTCACCCCCGGTTTTACCACTTGATTCGAAAAGGCTTCAGCTATCACTTGATGACCTAATTCAATCAAATTTGGATAAACCTGCATTTCCATCTCACTACGAGTTTTCAAGCCAGGCGATGGCCAATTTTTCCGACGATATCAGTTGAGTCTCACTTTGTTTAGCTAAGGCTTGGCTGAACGCCTCATATTCTGTGGCAGTGATCCCATCTCTGCTAATGCAAAATGTTTCGATTGATTAACCGCCACTTTTTTGGGTTGTTTCTGCTTAATTAACTTAACAAGACTGTCCCATTGATTAGGTTGTTTTTCTTTATCCCAGGATTTTTCTGAATAAGGTGTCCACTGCATATCTTGCAACGGCTAAACGTTCGATGGGTTTCCCTTCACCGGGGTCAAAAAGTACAAGAATTGTGCGCCTGCGCGCAGATAACCAGTTGGCAGGGAGCATGGTTTTAAGTATTGGGTCTTCATTATATTCCCGTGATATCAACACCCACATATCAATACCTTCGCGGCGCATCAGGCCTGGTAATAAAGTGTTGTAATCTGTCATCTAAAATCTGGTGTGATGAGTTGCGCGCGTTCGCGCATGGGCAATACATTGGGAGCAGCCAAACTGCTGGCACAAAATACCAATAACAAACATCCCATTAGCCTATTTTTCATCATACTTTTCTTAGTGTTCATTATGAGCACGTCACTTATATTAATCATATTTGTAGACCAATCTTTCCACCTCTAATTTAATGGAATTATTGGTTAAATTTCGAGAACAAGCGTTACAGTAGTTAAAAATAATAATAAAACATCATTATGAAAAAACACATCTATGTAGCGTATACCGGCGGCACTATTGGTATGCGCCCCTCCTCTCAAGGTTTTATTCCTGCAGCAGGTTTTTTATCTCAAACCTTAGCTAATATGCCCGAGTTTCATCGCAGCGAAATGCCCGACTTTACCATACACGAATACAATAACTTAATTGACTCTTCTGATATGAGTCCATCTGATTGGCAAAAAATTGCCAATGATATCCAGCAAAACTACCTTCAATACGATGCTTTTATTATTCTACATGGCACAGACACTATGGCTTACACAGCCTCAGCGTTGTCTTTTATGTTAGAAGATTTGGGGAAACCCGTTATTGTCACGGGCTCGCAAATCCCCCTTGCCCAGCTGCGTTCTGACGGGCAGATCAACTTACTTAATGCGTTGTACATAGCAGCTAACTATCCTATTGCTGAAGTCACCTTGTTTTTTAATAATCAGCTTTTTAGAGGCAATCGTAGCCGCAAACTAGATGCCGATGGATTTAATGCGTTTGATTCACCTAACTTTCCGCCATTACTCAAAGCAGGTATTAACATTGAGGTTAACAACAAACTATTGGGCATAGACACCACAAAAAACCTCCATGTTAGTCAAATTGAATCCCAGCCTATTGGTGTAGTAACCTTGTACCCAGGTATCAGTACTGATGTGATTAAAAACATCTTACAACAACCGGTTAAAGCCCTTATTTTGCTTAGCTTTGGAGTGGGTAACGCCCCACAGAACGCAAGATTGTTGAAACAATTATCCATTGCAGATCAACAAGGTGTGATTGTCTTGAATTGCACTCAATGTGTGCGTGGCAAAGTCAATATGAACGGTTATGCTAACGGCCATGTATTACGAGAAATAGGCGTAGTGTCAGGCCAAGACATGACCCCTGAAGCCGCTTTGGCCAAGTTACATTATTTACTCAGCAAAGACATGCCAGCAAATCACATCAAAAGACAATTAATTGCCAATTTACGCGGTGAGTTAACGGAATAGGTCAATGGCTCAGTAAAAGCAGGGACTAGTAGAAAGCAAGAAAGAAACAGTAAAAAGCAAAAGAGAAAGAGAAAGAAAAAGAATTTAGACTGCTTAGGTGAAGTAGCACATATCCTAACAGACAGTTTGGATTAATAGGTTTTGACTTAATCTGATAAACGGCTGTGAGCGCTCAGGAGACATTCAGAACATTCAAATTACAGCGCACGGTCAAATTTTTTTACACTATTTTGACTCGTGAATTTTTCGTCGAAAATCGGTGATTTATCACAGATACATTTATTCGGCATCACCTGCCAGCCATTATTTATCTGCTATCCGGCTCCTCACAGCGATTTCCAGACAACCTGCCCTTTCAAGTCATAGTGCATCCATAGCTTTCCCCTTTTTTGAATAGTTTTAATGAGTCAATGACTGACTCTCCTTTGCTCATTTTCAAATAAGTGGCTTTGTTGCAAAATACAAGACCTGCCCCCGGTCTGCACAGTCTGCTATGAACAATTTAGAAAAACCAACTACTGAGCGTTGTCCCGCAAAGGCAAGGTGATAACAATCCTAAACGTGTTATCACTGTCAATTTGAACATGGCCCCTAAACTTATCACTTTATCTTCAATACCATGTAGGCCGAACTCGCCACCTGATGAAGCGGCATGAGGTGGCATGCCCTGACCATCATCTTCAATGGATAAGATAACATTGCTGGTGTTATGTGTAGGTCAACATAAAAGTGCTTTGCATTGGCATGCTTAAGGGTATTGGTCACCGCCTCCTGCAGCGTTCTGAAGATGGCTACTTTTTGGCTTTCTGACAGCCTTTCAACATCACCACTCACTTGCGGATGATATTGTATGTTAAGGACTTCCATTTTATCACTGAAGTAACTACCCATAATGGTTTGCTTTAGCCCAATGTCATCCATCACTCTAGGGCGCAACCAGTGCAGTAGTCATACACATTGTTATACATTTCCTCTGCGTTTTTTTTAACGATGGCAAGCGACTCTAAATCGACGTCAGGGGATTTTTGCTCGACAATATAAATACCTAATTTCATCGCGGTAATACTTTGTCCAAACTCATCATGTAAGGTCTGAGATAATACTTTTCGTTCATTTTCCCGCACTTGGGTCATTCTTTCAGCTATCCCTTGGATTTTAGTATTTAATGTTTGCAGTGCGGTATTTTTTACCTCAAGTTCGTTATTTTGCAACAGCAGCTGCTGTTGCATTCCGTTATTTTCATTGACCAGTGCACCTACCAAGATAGCAACCAGACTGTAGCTGATAATATAGGGTTGATAAGCAAGAATAAGCGATGCGTCTGCACTTTGAAACAGCAAGGCTAGGCTCATTAATATTAGGCCACAGACAAATAACATTGCGCCTGACCAACCGAATCAGTAAGAAAACCAAATCAGGGGAATGAACAAAATCATTTTAAGCAGATAGAGGCTGCTGGATTGATATTGATAAAGCAGTAACACGGCGATTAGCGCACCGAGTAATTGGGAAACCAGTAAGTATTTTTCCTGACGTGTAAAACGCCTCCAATATCGAGGGACATCCCTAATGGTAAATGCCAGGATGAGGCAAATAAATATGGCCACAAAGCCGGTGACGATATGCAGCGCGAACATTTCGAATAATTGCTTATCAGGTACACCACTATAGAGTGCTTGGGTATCCATCATATAATACTGAAAAAAACGCACGGCCCGATAAAAAAGCGCCGCTGCCAAGATGGCTATGGCAGAGTAAACCAAGTCTAACCGTATTGGGATTTTTTTGAGTTTGATAAAGACGATACCTAGCATTGGCACTAACTGGTGTTCCACGGCCAGTATTAACATCCAAAGTGCATCTTGGACTGTCGTAAGTTCGGGAACTCCCAAGTAAAGATAATGCCCTATTCGGGCTCCTACAAACAGCGCCAACCAATAGCGAAAATGCAGGTGCAGCATAGCAACAACCAACATGCCCGCGGGGAAGTACCAAGAGGCAAGTCCGTCTTTTAAACTGTAACTTAAGGTAGCAAACCACGACAAATAAAACCCTAAACTTGCAGCGAGTATTATGACTACATTATGCCGAAAAAAAATACCCGCCAATGGCGCTGCTCAAGTTGCCATTTCATTAGAAAAGCTACACATCAGCCAAGTCAATCAATCCTAACTTTAAGGCTATGCGCGTGGTCTCAAAGTCGATGTTGATTTTCATCTTCTGAAAGATATTTTGCTTATGTGCATGCACTGTTTTGACTGCAATATTGAGTTCTTTAGAGATGAGTTTGATTTTGTGGCCTTGCGCTAAATGTATGAAAATTTGTTTTTCCCTGCCGGTCAACTGCAAATAAACTTGCAAGTGTGTTTGTTCATCCGCGCATTGTGCGTTTAATACTGCCTCATAATAAGCTTCCCCTTGCAGCACCGCATCTGCCGCCTGCATCAAGTTAGCGGAAGCGCCTCGTTTAGAAATATAACCCTCAATCCCTATCGACTGAGCGCGGGAGATATAGAAAGCCGACTCATACATGCTAAGCACCATGATTTTAATGGCCGGGTGGGTTTTTTTCAGGGTTTCGGCAAGAGATAAACCATCCATGTCACCAAGTTGAATGTCGGTGATGAGTAAGTCAATTGCGAATAAATCAGCAGTGGTAAGTAAAGCTTCGGCACTGTCAAAAGACCCCATGACAGCATAGTCACCCTTCAATGTAACTAAGCGCTCTAACCCTTCTCTGACCAAGGGGTGGTCTTCTACCAATACAATATTTTTCATCTTACAAACTATCCCTGTTAAGCAATTAGCCCACTGACTGCGGATTAACATCAGCCTAACATCAAAATCTGAGAATACACAATAACCCAGTCAATTATTTTATAAACTAACTTTGATGACCACATAAAAACTCAGTCAGGCACTTTACTAGGAAAACTTCCTATAGATTAGTTTTATGAAACTATTTAGTCTATTCGCTCAAATTTATCTCTATTGATAAGTTAAGGCAATGATGCCAACAACGAGTAGTAAAATGAACAAATTGATGGCTGTTATATTGGCATTTGGGATTCTATGTAGTCACTCGGTTTTTGCAGAAGTGAACGAAAAAATAACAATAGCAATTGGTGAGATTGAATACAGGGCGAAAGATAGTAGCGAAAATAAAAAAGATACGGTGCTTATGGCAAGTGTTCACGGGAGGATACTAGAGCTTTTGTCGACATGCTTACTACGGCTTTAGTCAAAACCAGAAAATTCAAAGTTATTGAAAGAGATAGAATGGCTGAGATACTAAAGGAGCAGGGACTTAGCTTAGGGGGGGGTGCCAATGGTGGTTTTGAGTGTGATGGTCTTAACTTAGCGGGTGTCGATTTTATTGTAACTGGTGCTATCAGTGTGTACGGTGAAACATCTAAGCCTATGAAGGTAAAAAGGTTTTTCCTCTGATAAAACCATTGCTTCAATGGCAGTAGATATTCGTATTTTGAAGGTTGCTGATGGTTCAATTGGCTTCGCAGAAAGCGTTAGGGCTGAGGCCCAAGGCGGAAATTCTCTTAATGTTAATGGTTTTGCTAGCGGTGGGGATAATAGTAGTAGCGCTCTACTTGGACAGGTAATGAGAGATACTTCTATTAATGTAACTAATGTAATAGTTTCAAACATATACCCAATCAAAATCGTCGCTATTACAAAAAAGGGCGACATCATGCTTAATTACGGTAACGGCCTTTTACAAAAAGGGGACCACCTGAATATATTTAGCCTAGGCGAAACCTTTGTTGACCCAGATACAGGGGAGGAGCTTGGTAGCGAAGAAGAGTTGGTTGGCGAAGTAGCAGTTTTTAGCGCTCAAGCAAAATTTTCCAAAGCTAAAGTAATTGAAGGTGCTGACTCACTTGAGAAGGGCATGATTGCTAGAGTAGTCCACGGCAAAAAGTCAAAGGAAAAAGTATGGAAATTAAAGAATAACATGACATAGGTCCCGGTCTTGGCATTGGCATTGGCATTTTTTATTATGCCCTATATTTTTAGCTGGGTAACTTTGAAATCCGGTTATTCAACTAGAACTAGAGTTATATCTTTTGGATGGTTAGCGCTTATTCTTATAGTTTTAATTAATGGTGGGAATGAGAGTTCTGTGCCTAGTAGTAAGAGTAATAATCAATCACTAGAAACCGTCGTTGCTTCGCCTCCTGAAGCTAGTCCTGTTTATGAAGAGGTAGAATTAAAGACTCTAAATAGAGATTATAACCAGAATGAAGCGAGAGCAGATCGAGATTACAAGGGTAAAACATTTCTAGTGAATGCAACTGCTGCAAGCATTGACCAAGACCTATTTGATAATACGGTTATTCAATTCCAGGGCATCAATCAGTTTCTTGACATTAGCGCGAAGTTGGAACAAAACAAACGAAATATTGCTAAAGCGATTGAACTTAACAAGAGACAATCCATTAGGTTAATTTGTTACGTCAAGGTTGCGTTTATGGGAGGGCCTAGGTTAACCGATTGCCGTTTTCCATAGTTTTTAAGACATTAAACAATAACATAAAGGTAGCAGTAACAATGGCAAAACAAAGCTCGATTTTTAAAAGTATAAATCTATTAGGTATAAAAAGGGTTCTTCACTTTGAACTTTCGATGATGAGTAGTATTAAACTTAAAGGTATTGATTCATCACCAAATGAACTTACAATACGTTTTAAAGGCGGTAAGTGTGTGATCAAGGCAGAGGGTTCTAGTACACTAATAAAAACTAAAGTCCGTTGGTTTAAAATTTTTATATGGGATCTTTTTCTTGACGTTTCTAGAGCAAAACAGGTTCACAACGCTGTTTTGCATTTCATTGGTACGTAATTAGTTGTAGTAGTGTGATTACCTTTAGTAGCTCAGGCTTGTCCTGACAGTTATCCATTTTTCAAATGGTGCTGGCAGTTTAGGCTTGCGCTAAATTTTTTTCTGACCAAACCGATTTTCCAAGAGGCTAATTTAGGTTGTTCTCTGAGCTGCTCGGCAACGACTCCTTTTGGCATAGTCTGTGTGAAAAGTAGGTTTATTGAGTATTGGTGGAACTTAAAGATATACAAAATGGAGAAATTCCTGTGAACCCCTTTTAGAGCAAGAACCTAAGACAGTCATAGAAATAAGATTCACTGGTTATATTTTACTATTATAACCAGTGAATCGTACTGATGATTTTTGATTCGGTATAATGCTTTTCCAGAACCTGTGACAGATTCTTTGTGACTGCCATGAGCAGCGGGGTCAAATCATTTGTTCATTAAAATTATCGGAACTAAGTTTGATGCATCCTAGGGGTTATCTTAGGTGTTTAGATTTGTGAATGATTCAGCCGTTAAATGCATTACTCAGAATGAATTTTATATAGCACGGTTTGAAAAAATATTAGGGAAGCCTTTTTTTTCATAGGATTGGTGAGGAATGTGAAGGGTTTACGAGATATCCAAATTAGCTCAGAGTCATTGATTTACCAACAACATAGTAAATTACTAGAAAATGGTAGTTTAAACCGATTTGGCACTTTGAGCCGATTAGATGCAAGCTGTGTTGCACCATCTTCCCAGAGGTCTTTTCACAGAGTTGCGCGTGGCGTCCAGATGTTGCTCGAAGAAAGGCATGGATGTCGGTATTCGAAGCACATTTTAAAACCTGCGGGGACAAAATCGTTTCAATTTATATTAATCCACTAATGGCCATTATTGGCATTAGTGGCTATAAGTGGCCATTAGTGGCATATGGCTCTTTGTCAGATTTGGTAAATGTCTATTATTAATGGTTGTCACAGTGCTGACTATTCTAGCTTAGGTTTATATTAATAAAGGGGGGGTATCATTGGGCATAGGTTCACTGTTCACCGCCCAATGCCATTCCAAGTAAGTACGAAGCAACTACTAAGCTCCTAATTATCTACTGTTCTTCAAACTCCAGACATAAAAAAAGCAAACCTATTGGTTTGCTTTTTTTGTAGAATTCTAATTATTTGATGATTAAAGTACTACGATGTTCTCAGCTTGTGGACCTTTTTGGCCTTGCGTTACAGTGAACTCAACTTTTTGACCTTCGGCCAACGTTTTAAAGCCAGTACCTGTGATAGCACGGAAATGAGCAAAAACATCAGGGCCGTTTTCTTGTTGAATGAAACCGAAACCTTTAGACTCGTTAAACCATTTTACTGTACCAGTAGTTGCAGACATAATATTTCCTATATTTCTTAAATTTTCAAGAGTAATTGTGTCTCCTAAGAGACGTTAGTTGTGCTGAAGTGTGTTGCAATTACTTATGAGCTACGAGACCGGGTACTGCTGTGGAACGTCGAAACAATGTACATAAATATCAAACTTACATTCAAGCTAAGTTAGTATATCTCTAACATATCGCAGGTCAACAACTTTTATCGATAAAATTGCTAGAACAAGGCTAATTGTTTCAACTAGTTAGTCACAAATTCATTATAAATATGCTTTCATTGCTGAGTGTCATTAAGCTCAAACAACTGTTTATATAATAATCAACCTGCCTAAATCTTGCACAAGAATGTTGATTGATATTTAATCAAACATCAACATAAACGAGTTGCACGCACTAAACGTTGTTAATTAAAACGCTTCGACGACACAAACACGAGACTCAAGGCAGAAAGAACTGCAGCCACAGCAGCTAAAGTAAAGGTTAACTCGGCGCCCTGACCTTGGTCCCAAAAATAACCAGCTCCATAACCACCAATCGCACCGCCTACACCAAAACCGATACTGATATAAATGGCCTGCCCCTGACTTTGGAATCTATGACCAAAATAATGATGAATAAAATGCATAGACGCAGCATGTGTCATACCAAAACTAAATGCATGTAGTATTTGGCTTAACACCAATATTGCAGGATTGTTTGCAGATACCGCTAACAAATACCAGCGCAGTGCGGTGAGTAAAATACTGCTCACTAAAATCCACTTTACACCAAACAATGTAATTAACTTTCCTGCTTGCAAAAAAATGACAACTTCTGCTAATACCCCTAATGCAACAAGCCATCCGGTGGTCTGTCCGCTGTAGCCTAAATCCAGAGCGTATAATGCAAAAAAACCATAATAGGCACCAAAGCTTAGCTGTAATAAAGCCGCTGAGAGTAAAAAAGTATAAAACACGGGTGTATTAATTTTATGCCAAATCGATGTTTGACAAGTGTCGGTGCTTTTTTTGGGTGTTGGCTCTTTAAGAAATAGCGTCACAGTAAACAAGCTAAACAACACTATCACGCCCACGTAAATCGGGGCATCGCTAGAAAATTCATCGATCATTTTGCCAGTAAAGATAGTCAGCAAAATATAGCCAATGCTTCCCCATAATCTTATTCGCCCATAATGACTGGCGTTACCTTGCACACAATTTAGAGTTAATCCTTCAATTTGCGGTAATATAGCGGTCCAAAACATCATCATTAATGCAAGGCTGAGAGTCAACGCCCAGAAGCCATCAACAAACAACACTAAACAAAGCGTACCAAAAGTTAATAAAGCGCCTAATTGTAATACTTTGAGCGCCCTACCCGATTTATCAGCAAGCACCGCCCACAAATTTGGCCCAGCGATCCGGGCAACCGTGATCAGCGCAAAAAGCTCACCAATTTCACTTGATGAAAAGCCTCTTCCATCTAAAAAAACACCCAGATATGGCATCAACACCCCAAACTGTCCGAAATAAAACAGATAGGTCATGGAGAGTAGAATGAAGTTAGAGGTAGAAAATGCAGATTTAGCCAATGAGAAAACTCAATTTGAGTGAATGAAAAGCTTCATCACAAACCCAGAAAGACCGTTAAGCCTCTAGGCAATAAGCGCACCAAGCATGGTGCGACTTAACGATGTGCGACTTAGCGAAGTGTGACCTAGCGAGGCCCGACCTAGCGAGGCCCGACCTGCGCAGCAATAACAGGAGTCGCGCTTTTAACATCAGCATTTTGACCGCGATGCCTAAGCAAATGATCCATCACAACCAAAGCCATCATTGCTTCAGCAATCGGCACGGCTCTGATACCCACACAAGGGTCGTGTCTACCTTTAGTGATCACTTCAGCAGTTTTGCCATGTACGTCTATAGTTTCCCCAGGAACACTGATACTTGAAGTCGGTTTGAGTGCCATATGCACCACTAAATCTTGACCCGTTGATATGCCACCTAACACACCACCAGAGCGGTTAGATGCAAATCCTTCTGGGGTCAGTGCATCGCGATGTTCGCTACCTTTTTGCTCGACAGTAGCAAAACCATCACCCACTTCGACACCTTTAACCGCGTTAATGCCCATCATCGCATGGGCTAAATCTGCATCTAATCTGTCAAAAATAGGCTCACCCAAACCAACAGGCATATTAGTAGCCACCACCGACACTTTCGCGCCAATGGAATCGCCTTGTTTTTTAAGATCACGCATATAAGCATCCAGGGCTTCTATCTTGCTCTCATCAGGGCAAAAGAATGGATTGGTGTTAATGAATTGATAATCAACAGTGTCAACTTTAATCGGCCCTAACTGCGACAGATACCCATGAATTTCAACGCCATGTTGCTGTTTGAGATACTTTTTGGCTACACCACCAGCTGCAACACGAATAGCCGTCTCGCGCGCAGAAGAACGGCCACCACCACGATAATCCCGCAGCCCATATTTTTGCTGGTAGGTATAATCTGCATGCCCAGGTCTAAAGGTATCTTTTATTTTTGAATAATCGTTACTGCGCTGGTCGTTGTTATTGATGAGCAGTCCAATGCTAGTACCGGTAGTTTTACCTTCAAACACCCCAGACAAAATTTTCACTTCATCTTCTTCGCGTCTAGCGGTAGTGAAACGTGAGGTGCCAGGTTTGCGCCTGTCTAAGTCACCTTGTAAGTCTTCTTCAGACAACTCTAATCCCGGAGGACAGCCATCAATAATACCACCGATAGCGATGCCATGGCTTTCGCCAAAGGTGGTGACGGTGAATAGTTTACCAAAGGTGTTACCTGCCATAATCTTAAAGCCCTATTGTCTTAACTACTTATTTTATAATGGAAATGTATATTTAATTTAATCTATACATATTTAATGGGGTGAGTTTAATGATCAACCGAACGCCAATACTCCACTAAATCATTTTTGCCTATCGCAAACACACCATGGCCACCATTTTCAAATTCTACCCATTGAATAGGTAATTCTGGATAACGGGTGAACATATGCACTTCACTATTACCTACTTCAACAAATAGCCAACCATTGTCTGTTAAATGACTGGGAGCCTGACGTAAAATATTGTCAACTAAGTCCAAACCGTCTTGGCCCGCTTCCAAAGCTAACGTTGGCTCATGATGAAACTCTTTTGGCAAGTCGTCCATGTCCTCGGCGTCTACGTAAGGTGGATTACTCACAATCAAATCGTATTGCTGCCCCTGCAAGGCGGACATCAAATCAGACTGAATGGGATACACTCTTTGATTCAATTCATGTTCAGTAATATTCAGTTCTGCTACATCAAGGGCATCTTGACTAATATCCACTGCATCTACTTGTGCCTCTTCAAATGCATAGGCTAATGCGATAGCAATACAGCCTCCCCCTGTGCATAAATCCAATATATGCTGAGGCTCGCTATCGCCAAGCCACTCTTCAAAATGGTTTTGAATCAGTTCTGCAATAGGTGAACGAGGGATAAGCACTCGTTCATCCACAAAGAAAGGTAGCTCGCAGAACCACGCTTGATTAGTCAAATAAGGTACCGGAATGTGCTCATCCGCACGGCGCTTCACTATTTTGATAATGTTTAATTTTTCGAATTTAGTTAAGCGGCTATGAAATAATTGATCGCCAGTTTGTAACACCAAATCTTGATGTAAATGCAATAACTGTAAAACCAAACTCACCGCTTCATCCCAGGGGTTATCTGTACCATGACCATAAAATAACTCTGCTTGGTTAAAACAACTCACAGACCATCTCACCATATCCAAGATAGTGTGTAAGTCTTCTGTAATCTGTTCGGCGTCTATTTCGGAAAAAGTATCTGTGGTCATGTTATCGCTTAATAAATCTAGGCCCGCAGACCTTGAATACATGTGCTCTGCTCGCAAATTTTGTTATGCTGATACCAAAGCAAATATGTACTTGTAATGAATGAAAAACACGCCATCTGACCACAGAACTCAAAAACAAATTGATGAACCTGATCTCTTTAAAAATGAGTTCAAAGATATAGCGCCTATTAAGCAGGATAAAATACCGCCTCAGCGCTTTTGCAGCAAGCAGAATTCGGGACTTACGCAAAAAAATAAGACAGATTTAACAATAATGAAACAAGCAGCGGCTGCTTTTGAGTTTTCAGATGGTTTTGAAGGCCATTTTGATATTGACCAACCACTCAAATATGTCAAACCAGAAACAGACAGTCATGAAGTGCAACGCCTGCGCCGAGGTGATTATCCGCCCGATCTTATTCTCGACTTACACGGGTTTAAAAAAGAAGAAGCCAAACACGAAATTGCAGCGCTTATTCACGTTGCACAAAAAAAACATATTTATTGTGTCTCCATCATGCACGGCAAAGGCACTTACGCACTGAAAAAATCTATTCCAAATTGGTTAATACAACACCCAGCCGTGATGGGTTTTCACCAAGCACCAAAAGAATGGGGAGGTCAAGCTGCCTTACTGGTATTGATAGACTTACCCTTACACCACGCAAAATATTAAATCAAAGCTAACCTGTGCCCAATCTATAGATAAACACCCCACGCACGATTAATGCTTATTAACCTCAATCCTGTTTAAGCAATGGAACTAAATGCCTGTTCCAAGATCAGATCTTTCGACCAAAAAACATCTGATTTAAACAAGGAACAGGCATGAAGAATTTAGTTGAGTTGTATTGCGATGTCGATGACTTTTGCAAAGTATTTATTCCGCAATGGCAAAAACAATTGCTAGAGGACGGCACGAATAAGCGTCAACGAAAAGGACAGATGACCACCAGTGAAATAATGACAATTGTTGTTGGATTTCATATGTCGCACTATCGCGATTTCAAAAACTATTATCTCGGCCATATCTCACCTTTCTACAAAGATGCCTTTCCAACTTTACTGAGTTATACGCGATTTCTGGCTGTCATGCCTAGGGTGATTGCTCCTATGTGTGCATACTTCACCATACTAAAAGGCAAGCCTACAGGTATCGAATTCATTGACTCTACATGTATAAAAGTGTGCCACGCCATTCGTATTCCAAGACATAAAACTTTCAAAAATATAGCGCAAAGAGGGAAAGGTACTATGGGCTGGTTTTATGGCTTCAAGCTCCACCTCATCGTCAATCATCATGGTGAAATTGTGGCGGCTAAAGTCACCACCGGCAATGTTCATGACACTCAACCGGTCGAAGAACTCGCACAAGGTTTGACGGATAAGCTTTATGGAGATAAAGGCTATCTAAGTAAAGCGTTAGCCGCTAATTTATTCGAAAAAGGCGTGACACTGGTTACGACCGTTCGTAAAAACATGAAGGCCAAAGTGATGTCTTTATGGGATAGAGCCATGCTTTCAAAACGTTTCATAATTGAGACAATAAATGACCAACTCAAGAACATTTCTTACATAGAACATTCAAGACATCGCAGTATGAACGGATTTATGCTCAATTTACTGGCAGGATTAGTAGCTTATTGCTTAAAGAAAGATAAGCCATCCCTTAATTTAACTGACGTAGAGTTTAACGCTATGATCGTTGCTTAAGCAGATCTGGGGTTTATTAATGAGTGAAAATGCTGTAAAAACCTGCCATGCTTAAGAGTATCCAATGGATGGATTGATTAGGAAAAATTAACGATGCCGAATGAAACTCAAGCCAGCATTTTGTTTGTTGATGACGGACTAGAAATTTTAACTGCCTTAACCCGTTTACTTCGCAGTACAGATATCACAGTACATACAGCCATCTCTGGTGAAAAGGGTTTACAAATACTTGAACAACAAAACATTGATATTGTTGTATCAGACAAAAATATGCCAGGCATGAATGGCAATGAGTTTTTACAGAAAGTGGCGGAGCAGTGGCCAGAAACAGTACGTATTATGCTCACCGCCTATACCGAATTAAATGATGTTATAGCTTCCATTAACTCTGGAAGAATATGGAGTTATATTAAAAAGCCATGGGATAACGATGAATTCAAACTGAATATCCAGCAAGCGCTCAGTTATAGTGAAGTTTTAGCCGAAAGAAGCTTATTACGACATACTCTAGAACAGGTAAAAAGCAAACGTAAACGCAACTTTATGAAATTCATCGGCCAATCAACGGCCATGCAATTTGTTTATGATGCTATTGAAAATTGTGCATCTAGCCATGCCTCTGTGTTTATTACAGGCCCAAGCGGAACGGGTAAAGAACTGGCTGCCGATGCATTGCATAAACTCAGCCCTCGTAAGGACCACCCTCTTGTTTGTTTAAATTGCGCCGCTATTCCCAGTGATTTGATGGAGTCAGAAATTTTTGGCCATGTAAAAGGTGCTTATTCTGGCGCGGTAGCTAATCGAGATGGCGCAGCAACATTAGCTCACGGTGGCACATTATTTTTAGATGAACTAGGCGAGATGGACATAGGCCTGCAAGCCAAAATATTACGCTTTATACAAACTGGGACGTTTAAAAGAGTCGGTAGCAATAAACAAGAGAAGGTCAATATTCGTTTTATCAGTGCCACTAATCGAGAGCCTTCTAAAGCGATAGAAGAGGGCCGTCTCAGAGAAGATCTTTATTATCGACTCAACGTCATCTCTATCAATTTACCACCTTTAAAAGACCGAGATAACGATGCCTGCCATATAGCGCAGTATTTTCTGAATCGTTTTAGCGACATTGAAAATAAAGTATTTGTGGGTTTGTCGTCTGATGCGGGGACCTTGATCAATAACTATTCATGGCCGGGTAATGTCAGGCAACTAGAAAACACTATTCACAGTGCAGTAGTGATGTCGGAAGGTCCATTGTTAACTGAACAAGTTTTAGCTCGGCAGTTACAATTAACCCAAACACAAATGACTGAGTTGTTACATAAGAAAAGCCCCCCCGCTCAACTGGAGTCAATACCAAACACGTCTAGTGATACCCGCAATCATATTCAACACAGTGCAGTAAACGACACCAGCTCAGTGCGCAGCTTAGCAGAAGTAGAAAGGGTTGCGATTGAACACGCCATTGCCGTCTGTAACGACAACGTGGTCAAAGCCGCCGGTTTACTAGAAGTCAGTCCGTCTACCTTGTACCGCAAAGTTCAGCAATGGCAAGATTAATAATTTAACTCGAGTTTAGCTAAGTTTGGCTAAGTATGGCTAAGTTTGGCTTTTTGCATGTTGCGAAATAACCCCTTCGCAATATGTAAATCTGACTCGTTATCTCGCACCCTTCAAAAAATATAACTATATATTTCAATACGTTAAAATTTATAAATTTATGGCCTGCATCTTGAAATACTCAACATAGTATTTTTATAGAATTTTTTGATTAGGCCATAAAAATCATATTAACGACTCTACAAGATGAAAGTAAACGACTGCTCAATCATACCAGTTGACTTCTAGACACTGAGATAACCGCTAGAGTTTTAAGGATATTAGTGATACTTGTATTTACGACAAATTTAGCTGATGTGGAATATGGCGCTGTTATGTTCGCACTAGCTTATCACGAAATTTTTAAGCTCATACTGTGCTCTGGCGCGGGCGCTCAAATTATTCAGTGCACAGAAAAAAATCACCCCAATACGCTAGAAACGGGGCATTTCTGCAATGGTTGGTCTGTATATTATTGGCTAGCATACAAGCGGCCCTGGCTTCGCCTCTAGCTACTTTCTATGACAATCCATCGCTCACTCCACCCATCAGTTTAGTGGCAGTTGTGTATTTGTTTTCTATTGGTAAACATCAAAGTATTCCTGATCCAGCGTCAAGGTAATATGAAGTATTACAGCATTCGCAATGCAATGTGCAGCGTTGCTGAAAATTTTAACATTGTGATATTTGCCTTATTGGACTGAGGCATTATGTCGATTGTCTATGGTAACTGGGTATTCACCCTGCTTTGGTTAGGTTTATTTTACTCCGCCCCAGTACAAAATTTTGGTGTTGGTTTTCAGCGCAACGTTTTTCTAAAACTGACCAAAACCTCGGGACAATTATTCTCTACCGAGTTAGTCAGATCTTTGCGTATGCAATCGAACATGCGGATTGGTGTAAGACTCTTGAGACCCGAATTATTTGGTTTTTACAGCTTTGCCAACAGTGCTGGTGTTGGCCTCAGTCAATTAATCATGCCTTTAATACCGCGCTTTACCCTTATCGGTGTGACAAACACAGAAGCGCTCAACTCAAAAAGTATATCCCTAAGGTGTACCTGATTACTTGCTCAGTAGGCACTTTATTTTTAAAAAAAGCGATTCTGGCCCCATTTATGTGCCCTTATTATTCGAACATATTTGGCAACAAAATACTATGGTGGTGACAGTGTTATGTGTAGCGGCATTGCCGGCTGTATTGATTAACACTCAGTGCAATGTATTGCGCGCTAAAGCCCAGTATCAAAAAGAACTCTATGTTCGAATATTCTGCTTAATTATCAGCTCGGTCGGCTTAGTAGCCGTTCAAGCGTCGACCCCCGAAAACTTTGCTTTAAACATCTTAGCCTGCAGTACATTGTGGCTGCTAGCCTTGTTCCCTTGGAACAAATTAGAATTTCATTTCCAAAATACCAGAGTGTTAAACCCAAGGTGTTTACGCACCTGATAAACGCCCATTAGATTTTGAGAGGCTACCGCGGTTGCGGTTGCAACGGCAGCACCCAACAAACCGTAGCTTGGTATGAGTATCACACCAAGAGCAATTGCCACGATGGCGCTAATAAGTGTGTTATTGAGTACTTCACGCTCACGACCGGTCATGCTCAGTAAATATCCTACTGAACCGGTCGCTATATTGATAAATTGACCTATAGCAAGAATCATCAATGCTGTTGATGCAGCCCGGAAATCATCACCAAAAAAACTCATCAACCAGTCTGGAAAAAGCAACATCACCATTAGTATAGGGGCTGCAACTAACATCATCAGTCGTACAGACCAGATAGCAATGCGTTTCAAACCGTCGATATCACCCTTTTCATGTAGAGCAGCAAATTTGGGAGCAGCGATTGCATTTACGGCAAATAATACAAAACTGGTCAACATCGCGGTACGTTGAGCCGTAGCAAAGAATGCAACATTTTCAGCGGTGCTCCAGGCGCCTAGCATCAACTGTGAGGACCATTGCACCACTTGTGATAATATAACAGCTGCCCAAAGGGGTGTGCTGGTTTTCCATAGTTGAGAGGATGAAAAGCTTTCTATTTTTTCTGTTTTCGGGGCAGACTGATGCCAAAAATATAGGCCTGAACATAAAGTAAAGAGGCCTGCTAATATAAAATGTTCAGCGGCTGCCTCAGCGGTGTAGACTGGGTCGAGTAACATTAATAAGAGTAATGCTATTGGCATTAGTACGTTAAGAGTCAACAAAGATTTAGCTATCTTTTTGAGGCCCTGCATTGCCTGAGCAAGCATTGTATATAAGGCGATTAACGGAATCGCCATCAGAAATGAACGCAGCACAGGCTCAAACCCTGGTTGTGGAAAATAGTTTTCGACTAGCCACGTGACGTTAGACAACGCAAGAACAGTGAGACAGATACTTGCGATGGCTACCCAGCTAACCGATTTTCGATAGACTCCGTGGAGCCTATCAATTTCATTGCTTTCCCGTGCTGCTGCTACGAAACGAATAATACTTTGATCAAGACCGAGTCGCCCCACTGCTGCGATGATGGTAACCAGAGTAAAGGCAAGAAAAAAAAGCCCGGTTTCGTTTGCACCAAGAAATCGTGCAACTACAATATTCATAAAGAGAATGCTGACTGCCGACAGCACCTTAACACTCATACCTATAGCGCTTCCGACAATCATTTCGCGAAGATGAGGATCATCTGAAAGTGAAGATAATTTTAAAACTTGTTTCACTTTTCTGGCAGTCCTAGGCGTTTCTTACAATAAAATTTTCGATGGTTTCGAGTAGATCCTGATTGGCATAAGGAGAAATTGCACCCCCATGCAGTGAACGTAAATCGCTTAGATGTGAATAAAGTTGTTCGGGCTCAGAAGCAATGTAACAACCATCGAGATGACTTAGCTTGCTGCAAGTAGCTAACTGGTGTTCATTACGGTGCTCACCCAGTGAGGCTTTGCGAGGGTATATAATGATAGGTTTAGATGCCATCAATGAACTGATTACTGAACCCATGGCGGCATGGGCTAGGATAACTTCTGACTTATTGAATACTTCCGAGTATTGCTGTTCGCTCAGATAGTCAATGTATTGCATGTGTTTTGGAACGTAACTTCCTTCGGCTATTTGTGCAAAGACTTCCTCTTCAGGGTGAATGTAAGCCCATGCATCAACGATTTTAACAAATCGGTCAAAAGGTAATTGTGTGCCTACGGTTAAAAATATCATAAAACACTCCCTCCATACTGAGGGCCATTTTTATTTGAAAGCTCTTGCCACTGTGTCAACCAGAGATCGGCAAATTTACCTGCACGTTTGCCAGATAGCGATAGTTCTTGTGCATTAGCGATACTATCAACCCAAATGGTTTTAGCCCCTAGTAGCTTTCCGCACATAATCGCAAAGAATCCTGGTGCCGCACCACTCGATATAACGACGTCAGGCCTCTCGCGAATGATGATCCAAAGGATGTGCACAAACAGAAAAATGAGACGGATCTTATCGTTCCTATTGGCATCAATAATCTTGGTAAATCGATTCATTCCCGTGCGACGTTGGGTGGACACATAGGTTGTTTCATATCGATCAAAAATGGGTTTCAAACGCATTAGTTGAACTGAGTGACCTCCTTGGGATGCGACTGCAAGTAATCTTTTCATACTCGTTTTATCTCCGTCATTATTTTACCCACGTGAATGCTTTATGGGTAATACTCGTTAGTTAGTAAAGCAAAACTCATGAAACTCAATCGATTAACTTTCGACTGATTCGCTGATTAGCAAAAGTCACCATAACGCCTTAATCGAATATACATTCTATGTATAATTAACATTGCAATTAGCTTGCCAAAAACAATTTATGTTATCTTTCAGTAACTTGTGATGCATCAACAACTATTTTTTGCATTTTGCTTTGCAAAGTTGATATCCAGCAGACGGGCTTTGCATAATGAAATTTTCAGGCAGTAGTTCTAATCACCTATCCTTCGTACTCACTGCCGTCTCTTGAAGTGGGCTTTGTTAACATCGCTCTGGAAGTCGAAGTTTGTAGCCTTAGTGTGGCTAGATGATTATCGATTTTGGTTAGCGTTATAGGGGCAGTGTTACTTCAGCTTTAGCCAAGGACAGCACAATATAAAGTTCCAATTCAGTTGCTGTATGCTGACGATATAATGCGACCCCATCTATTTATGTGCAATCGGCAATCGCTGTGTGAAAAGTTGATACTGTCGCGAATCAGTATCTCCTATGCCTGCGTTTCCTTATTTGCATGCGCGAGACTTCATTTTTCATTTTTTGCATTGTGCAAACCTCGATTAGGTGAATCATCAATAAGAAGATTTCGAATGATTTCAAATTTGGATGCCAATCGTCGCTATTTTCGATAAGTAGTTGCGTACAGGAGGGAACAATGGCATTTCAAGTGCGTCTTCTAAAGTTCTAAATCCAGCCCATATAACTTCTCGGCCGTCTGGTTGGGGACTGGGAAGCGCTTTTAGATTAACCTCGAATACAAATATGTGATCTTTCTTGAACTCAGTGTGATTGATAGTTTCGTAGACCTGATTGAAAACTTCGATCGAAAAATCTAAACCAACTTCTTCAAATAACTCTCTAGACGCGGCCTCAACTGGAGCTTCCCCTCGATCAATTCCACCACAAGGTATTGTGTAGGTAGATTTATAGCTGTTACGAATCAAAAGTATTCGGCCTTCGTGCCATATTGCTACATACGCTCCTTGAGTTTTTGAACGAAAAAAATAGTTTACTACCAAGTGTCCTTTGTAAGCGATTTTGTACAGTGCACGCAAAATATAATCGAATACACTCGTTGAATTCGATTCATAGTCTCCTGTCGAGAATGACTTCGACCTATCGAAGCTTTCTATTTGACTTTTGGATTGAGAATTCGAATGCATTAGTCAATCTCCATGTTGTATGTTCTAAACGGTAAAAGTGACAAGCGAAGCTTCATGATTAAAAAAACATCGTAACGTTTGCTTTCAATTTTTATGGCAGTTGTATAATCCAGTCTTTGTGTAATTAGCACCCGTTCAGAAATAGATATTTTTCAACGAGTCGTTGCAAGCGGCACGGTTCGACGCACTCCATGCGGCCATCTCATGTAGGACACGCCAACGCAGGTAGTGATGTACACTTTGCATCATAGGATTGCCACGCTCCGCTCTCAAAGACAAGTTTCTGGATGGGTACTAATTATTAAATTAAATCGTCCACATCATTACGCAAAGTAAAAATCCTAGGGTTTGCTAGACGCTTTCTAGCACTACCATATCAACGCTCGACATTTAGATATTGATCAAGGCCCAATGGTTTGCGTTTCATTATCAGGGCTTCGATTGCACCGGCCGCAACCATCAAACAGGTTGTGATAAAATAAACTTTGAGCACGAGATCATCTTCGAAGGGTAATTGGTCCTGCTTCCACTTCCACACCAATAGGGGTAGAACAACTAGCATACCCGGCAGTGACGCATAACAGAGATTTCGTAAAAGTCGATAGATTCTCAGGCTAATCTTGGTCCCTATAGCGTTCCGCAGATAACCAAGAAACAAAAAATAGACAAAGCTGTGACAGGCACCAAAACCTGCAACTATGCTAAATACAACATCCAACTTATATCTCTCATAGAAAATCTCTCCCATTATAGATTCAAGACCTACTGCCAAAAACAATATAAACGCGACACGGATCAAGAGTTCAACCTGCATTACAATACTTAACGGTTGCTTTGATAGTTCACCTTGTCGTGTGCGTTCGGAAACAGTAAGGTCGATAGAACGCGGTGGTGCTATTAGTAATACATATCCAAGTAAGTGTAAAAAACTGTTGAACCTAGGCATTGCTTACTCCAGTTAGGGGTGTTTGAGTAGTCATTTATCGATCCATTCTTCACGTTTAAGATTAGAGGGTGTTATAACGGTTTTTGGGTCGTACTTGTCAGCATAAGCTTTAAGATCACGACGTAGTGCCGATATTATGGCTATTGCAATCACTACGATAAAACCAAGAATAACCAGCCCAATAAGCGTAAACGCAGTCCATTTTTTTCTGGGTGGATAGGATTCAAATAATGGGTCAGTAGCAGGTTGAATCATTTCTAATGGGTAGTTATCTCGGGCAAAGATCAACGACTCAACAGCCAGCTGCGCTTCAAGAAGCCGATAAATTGAACGATGTACCTCGGTATTTTGTAGTTCACTTAATCTAAGTTCCAAATAGATGCGGCGGTTTTTCAACTCTACGGAATCAAGTTCGCGGACATAGAGGTTAAATGCTTTCACAATCTCGTTCGCAAGATGTGCAGCGCGAGTGGGTGATTCTGCAGTTATCCGGATATCAAGAAGGTCCGTTTTCTTGTCGACTTTGATATACAAGGCTTTCGACTTAAACGCTTTTACAGCCTCGCGCATATCAGGTGTAAAACCTTTTTTCCATTTCTTCGTTGCCTTATTCCAATCCTTCGGATATAGCCATTGCAGTAGGCTCTGTTCGAGAATAAAAGAACTGATAAACCCAAACGATTCCATTCGAGCCAAATGTCGTTCACGCTCATTGCTTTGTGTAGCATCGATTATGAAGTCATATTCAATGACCCCCATAGTATTTGCACCACGGTAATCAGTTGGCTTTACACCTCCAGGCGTCTCACTTATGTTAATAGCAACGGTCGCCTCGGCAGAAAAACGGTCATCGATTAACCATGACAGTCCAAAAACTATACCTGCACCCAATATTGCTATGATAACAATGCGGTATTTATAGCGCAGTAACATATGCATATACTTAAGCAGGAGTTGGTACTCTGCAAATTCTGTAGTTTCGCCTTCGCTCTGATTATTTTCTTCAGTTGCCATATCGATCAACCAGGTTGACCACACCGAGAACTGCAAGTGTGTTTTTGTAGAATATGTCTACTAGGTTTGTATAAGATTCTCTACCGTTAATACGGTCAACACTTAATGGCACATAAATAGTTGATCCTGGTGTTACCTTGACGTTGGAGGGTTTGAACAAGCGCCCCCAACTGCTGCCTCTCGAACGTATCGACATGACCTCGCCATTTGCCTGCACGATGTATGTATGTTCATTTTGAGCAAGTTCCTTGGTGCCACCACTTAAGGCAATATAGTCGAGTGCAGCACGATCGGAGCGGAATTTATGTGATGTAGAGAAGTAGACCTGACCGACCACACTCACTTCATCTTGATACTTTGGAACAATAATACGATCGCCATCTTCCAGAACTATGTCGGCGAGTTCATCGCATCGTGTAACGGCTCTCTCCATGTCAATTACCATGCGCCCCAACGCTTTTTCTGGCGAAAGTTGCTTGATAACACTGAAAACATCTTTAGCACTTGGGTCTTGTGTCATCTTTTCATTCTTTGAAACACCTGGCGATATGTGTACGTCAGCCAGCAGGCGGTCGAGTTGATCGGACATACGGTCTAGGGCGTTTTGTTCCTTCTTTCGTATGCTATCGCGCAAAAATACTGTACCGAACAGGTAAGCGTCCTCTGTAAAACCTCCCACTTTTTGAATCAATGCGCAAAGTGTTTCTCGTTTATCCACTCTGTAGCGACCGGGATAAGTGACTTCGCCTTCTATTGATACTTGTTTTGGTTTGTAGGCCCATTCCGGTTTTGGTCGTAAAAAAAGTTGGTCATTGGGATGTAGTATCGAATCTGCTGTCGCTAATAAAGAATTTTTCTTGGCCAAACTGATCGAAAGTGTTTCGCTTCGACTAAACTCGTTATCTATAAGCACTTGGCGTGTTAAACTTGCATATGTTCCAAACGCCTCTTCTTTCATTCCTCCGGCCGCTATTATCAAGTCCTCAACCCGCATGCCGGGAACCATCGGATAAGCTCCAGGATGAAAGGCAGATCCGGATATCTGCACAATGGGTGCAATATCACCGTAGTTAGTTTCACGTTTGAGGCGTTCAATGGGTGCCTTGATTAGTGCCGCACGATCGATGTCTTTGTCGAACAAATACACTTTATCCTTGGGTTGCAATAGCGGATTATGGTCTCCAGTCTTGTCGCGAAGTGCTATACGCAGATTGACCTGTACAAAGTAGAGGCGGTCATTCGCGAGATCTGTTCTTGCTAGCAGGGCATAATCAAGATCGAGACCCGCCTGCAGTCCTCCGGTATTGTTGATCATATCCAGCAAGCGCGTAGCCGGCTGCATTGGATAGGTGCCGGGATGGCGCAGGAACCCTTTGAACTCTATCGTTTTACCCGGAGAGTCTGCAGTTGCCTCTCGTTTCAACTTCAGAACAGTGCGAGACAATTGCTCCGCGCGAGGGGAGTGTGTATTGAAGATGATCACTTGATCACGAGGCTGCAAAAGGATATTGCTGCCAGTTTCTCGATTGGCGAGTGCTTCTCCGAGGTTGAAATAAATGACCTCGGTACGTTTATCACGCCTGTTCTCCCGTTGAACCATCGCAACATCAAACTCAGCACCCTGGCGTAGGATCATGGTAGAAACAAACAGGTCTGCGATGCGCATTCCGTGTTTCCACTGGTAGCCGCCTGGCGTCAATACATGACCGGATAAAAGCACAACACCATCCATCTTGTCGAGAACAGGTAAAACCCGGATGAAATCACCATTTTGTACCTCGATACCTTTACCGCTTTTTCCTAAATCGGCCTGAAGTAAGGTGTACAGGCCAGAGTCAGATACTCGCTCTATTTGTGTTTGGGCCTTGTTGGCTGTTGGAAGCAGTCCGCCTGCTAGGCTTAAAACCTGGCCCACTGACTTTTCGCTCTCGAGTTCGTAAATCGCAGGCCGTAACACCTCACCTGCAATCCCAATCGTTGGGCCGATCGGCGGTACAAAAATCAGGTCTCCCTGGCGCAAATAGATATTGGCACTGTCATTCCCTTTCAGTAGCAACTTGTAGAGATCCATCGTCGCCACCGTCTGTCCACCACGCTTAACCTTAATTTTACGAAGCGAACCCGTGCGTTTGATCCCTCCACTGGACGCCAACGTGTTAACAAGTGTCGAAAATCCGCTCACATTGTAAGAACCGGGATGAGTCACTTCGCCAACCAACATCACCTGAATTGAACGCAGTTCCGAAAGCGTTACCACAGTCTTAATGCCTATCCGCTGTTTTTCTATGGATTCGGAAATATGTTGCTTTGCTTCCTTGAAAGTCAATCCGCTGACTGAAATTGCACCAGACTCAGGGACTAGAATCATGCCTTCACGAGTTACCGTAAGCGTGTATTGGACGTCGGCCGCACTAAAAGCCTGCACAGTAAAAGTGTCGCCCGGACCAACAACATAATCGAGGGGCACCGGTGCACCGCTAATGGCAGGAAATGTGTTCGCCCCTCCAGAAAACATCTCATAACCAAACAGCTCCAAACTACTCTGCACGGTTTGTTGTTGAATTTTCTCTTCTAAGCTCACAGGATCGAGAGAGTTAGATACATTTTTTTCAATCTGTGATGGATTGTTATCAATCAGGTTGGTTGCAGCTTTGACAACCATCATCTGTTCGGGTAGCAATGACTCATCGTCTTGATCGGCTGCCGCAATGGCTTCTCGGCGTTGCTTATCCTCTAATGTCGGAACACCTAAACGTTCATCGGCTGCCATGAGGTGTCCAGCAACAAGGCAAAGTAACAAGCCATTAATTGCTATTTTATATTTAATCATTAGGCGCTCCCAAATTATTGTTGGCAAAGCGCGGACAACCGGAATAATCGACTATTCTTCCCGCGTGTGTATTTAAACAACGGTCTCGATAATCATATATCCCATCACCATCGGTATCAGCCGGACCTTTGTACAGAATGTTCTGTACGAAGTGAGCCATGTCTCTCGGCTGCGCAACCTTGTCAGCGGCTACCGAATACCCACAACTATCGACAGTATCAAGTCGAGTCCTCGAAAGCCTATTACCCACTCCTACAGTGTATAAACACACGCCTGTTCGGTGTTCCTGCGAAGTCGCCAATATTGGAGGCGAGTTAATTACAGCGGTACTTTCTACAAAGCTATTACTTTGGCGCATTTGCATAACAGCACGTTCCAAGGATTTATCAATTTCGGACCAAGAAGTCACCAAAATCACGGCAGAGTGTCCACTGACCTGGTTGATTAGGTGAGAGAGTTGAATAATGACTTCTTCTAACGGAGTCTCTGTTGTATTTCTCTGAGACGCTGCTCTCACTAGAGTCTGTTCTATATCATCGGAGGTGAAGTTTATCAGACTGAGCCTTTGACCGTATGAACTCGGTTTCTGTGTATTTGTCAGGATTGCACCGCTATACGTTTGCTTGGGCAACGTACGGACAAAACGACGGACTATCTCGCGGGCATATAAGCGCATGTCAACACCGTTTAAATCCTTAGATAGTGAGGAGCTTTGATCAATGACAAAAAATAAATGGTCAGTCCGCGGTTCAAGACGGAGTTTCGTCACGCGACTATCCAGACGGATTGGGTCAAAGTAATAGAGAGACTCTTTATGCAGCGCAGTGTTGTAAGCTTTAATATTGGTTAGTCCATTTTCTACGGGGACAGTGATAAGATTTTCAAATGATCCACACCCTGTCAGTAACAATAGAAACAGTAGAAAAAAACCGCTTTTGAGGTGCGGTAAAAAATCGTTATTTGTTAACATGCGTTGCTCCGTCTGCTATATGCATACTATTACCTGCATGCGACAACTCGAATGGCAACAAGTCCGATAGATGAAAGTTGGGAAATAAATCGATACCCATCAGTTGCTTTAATTTGTAGGCAGCAGTAAATGCTAATCCGAGCATAACTAACGAGACAGCAAAAGAAACCATGTAGCGGAGCCCCATTCTTATTGGCGAAGGTATAAGTGCCCAGCGCTCGTTTTCCAGAATATACCTTGATGCCCTCCGATCACGTCCTGCAAAAAAAATGAAATAATAGCTACGGAAGAACAAAGGTATGGTTAGCCTGATGTCAATGCTGTGGCGAGAATCTGTATCCCGTGCAATTAAAGATGTGCGTATTGCTTGATATTGTTCATCAGTCAGTGATTCTCTTATCACCCGAGGCACGCGACTCAATGTATAGTCAGCAAATGTCTCGCTACTGGCGCGTTCCCCTACTTTCATACAGTATCTCGGTCCGTTATACGATTTAGCTTTTTAATCAAATAATTATGTGCATATACATGTTCAGCAATAAGCGGGCCACGCAGTTTTTTTAGGAATAATTAGTCGATTTATTATACGGAAGAAAGCCGCGAGGGGCACTGGTATGTGGAATAGGGGGACCTTGGGACTTTAATTACCAGTGCTTTAGAGCGCTCAGTGACTGACAACAACAAAACAAACAGACAAACAGACAAACAGACAAACTTTAATCTATTCTCAATGTGCGTTGCAATATGCAAAAAAAAACAGCAAGCATTTGTTTGCTTTTATCGTGCATTGCAATATGCAAAAAAACGCGTCCCAATAACCTTTATACATACGTGTGCGTAAGTCATTCCATAGTCACGGCAACTCGTGCAGAGAGCCCCTAGGACCATTAAAGTATTTTATTGTACCTTGGCACACTATCTGCAATCCCCATGTTGCGGATCAGCGTTTTCAGTTTTGAGAGTCGCTCAACGTCCAATTAGTTAATCGAACAGATAGAAAATCAGGGAGACATTTAATGCCAGACGTATTTATTCTCGGATTTACAAAGTGCGCTACGACCAGCATGTACAACCAGTTAATGAAACACGATGCAGTTTCCAATACCAAGCGTAAGGAACCGCATTTTCATTTCTCGAAGATTATGGGTAATCGTTTCGAAGGGCCTGCAGATAATGACACAGTAAAACAAATGTTTGTGACTGACCCAGAGCAATATAAAGTACTTTATGAACAAGGAAAACTAAGCATCGATGGTTCTGCTATGTCCATAGAGGACCCAAGGGTACTAGAGGAAATGAATTCTCAGTTCCCTGATGCAAAGTACATAATCATGCTTCGGGATCCGGTAGAGAGAGCTTTTTCTGCTTACTCTCACCTTATACGAGATGCACGGGAAACGCTTAGCTTCCGCGAAGCAATTGAGCATGAATTAAAGGGCGCTCGCGCTGCCTACATGCCGATATGGCATAACATTAAGTCAAGTCGTTATGTAGAACCAGTGCAGCAGGCACGTGAATTATTGGGGCGTCGTCTAAAAGTCGTATCGTATCGAGATTATGCTAGGAACAATCACCAAACTATGGATGACATTGTTCGTTTCATTGGTTTAAAACCCATTGATTGGCAGAGTGATAACGCCAATCGCTCAGGCGTACCTCGTTCAAAATTGTTTCAGAAAGTGTTGATGAGACAATCGGTGGTAAAGACTTTATTTATCAAAATTTTACCAGAAAAATATGTAACAGCAATCAAGCGCTACTTGGTTGAGCGCAATACAGGAGCCAAGCCGGTACTAAACGTAGACGATCGTCTCTACTTTGAATCCTGTATTGCCGATGAACTCTGCAAAATAAATCCGAACACACCAGACAGTGCATTGTTAAACATGCTTTACAGGTCATGATTGAAAAAAAGAAAGCTACATTGGTTCCTTCTGTACTCTTTGGGATGTTCTTTTTGGAGTTGCTTTTCGTGTTCGTAAAAAAAATCGATGGCACTCTCTATGGTGTCTTTGATGCATTCGAAAAACTTTACCCAATCATAGCCATTATGCTATTGACAGCATTCATGAAGCCGAAGCTTAACATTCATTGGTGGCTGGCCCTCGGTTTCTATACCCTATATTTACTATATGGCATTCTAATTTCATTGGCGCAACAGAAGGGCTTCAAAATCATTCTAGTTCAGCTTTATCATGAGCTTAAGTTTTTCCCTATGATGATGTTATTTTCATTAGTGCGTTGTGATGAGCGATGGATCAAACTAACGTTCAATATTATTAAACCGATAATTATCGTGACTGTACTGCTAATATTATTTCAACTGGCGGTTCCTGGGTTATACGACTCTATTTTCAAAAATGGTGGCCACTTCGAAAAAGGACACGTCGCAGGAATGCTAGTTCCCAGATTAGTTGGCTGGTTCTGGCATCCCGGGCAAATCGCCTTATTCTTCACAATCACAACGGTATTTTTAATATCTGAACACAAAAGACAAAAAGTAAAATTAATTTTTCCAATGGTACTCATCAGTGTGCTTTTTGTGGTGATAGCCATTCAGCGGTTTGAGTTATTTATCCTGCTGATGGTTTTGACGATATTTTGGATCTGCCGCTATATCAATATTGATTATCGGCGATATCTTGCTTTGATTATATTGCTTCTCTTCGGCTGCGGTATTCTTTATGTCATATCTGACAAAGCGCATTTCTGGTGGCTTCTCGAAAAATTTGACTCACCGAGAATTATCTTTTTGGTTGAGGGACTTTTCTCCTTAGTCGAGAGCAACTATTGGGGAGCGGGATGGGGAACGATTGGTAGTCATGCAGCAGCGGACGTGGCAAATGTCTATGAATACAATGAGATGAAAGATTTCTGGTGGGTTAAGTTGGGGCAATATTTTTATGACACCTATTGGCCCCATGTAATTGGTGAGACAGGTCTCCCAGGGTTCTTCTTTCTGCTGTTCTCAATGTTCTTCATGATTCTGGGTCTTGAGCGGCCTGGAGCAAGTATGTTGATGTTCATTTTGATAATGACAAGTGCATTGTCGTCGAACGCACAGGCGCTTTATCACCTGTCGATCTTCGGCTGGTTCATTATGCTGCTGGAAAGCACTCACCGCATAAAGAATCCCACATTTATCAATGCACAGAAGTGTACTGGTGCTGGTTAACAAATTAGGAGTTTAACTATGAAACAAAAAAATGAACTATCTGGAGTAGCCATAGTTGGCACACGCGAACGAGGCGGCATTCGAGCGGTTATTGAAAACCATATACAAGCTGGCGTATACGACGGCTATAGGCACTATTTTATTGCATCTCATGACGAAGTCAGTATGGCAAAAAGATTTCTTCTGGCATTTACTTCGTTGTTGACGCTCCTAAGCTTGATCATTCGAGGCAAAGTGTCATTGTGTCATCTTCATGGGTCTATGAAAGGCAGCATCTACCGTAAGGCGGCTTTTGTGTTTGTTTGCCGCTTACTGAAATGTAGAGTTATCTTTCATCTTCATGGCTCAGAATTTGCGATGACATATAAAAATGCGGGCGCCACCTACACAAACATGGTTCACTTCGTTCTTAATCACTCTGACTGTGTCTTTGTACTTTCTGATTATTGGAAGTCGTACGTTGAATCGATATCGAAAAATCCCAACATTCGGGTGATAAACAACTTCCCATCACCCGTGTTCGAACTTATCTATGAAGAGAGAAATTTCTCAAAGAAACCAATCACAGAAATGCTTTTCCTAGGTCACATCGGCCAACGCAAAGGCATCTACGACCTTGTTGACGCAATCGATTTACTTAGATCGCAGAGCGTCGGCAATTTTCGTATTAATGTTGGCGGCAACGGTGAAGTGGACAAACTAAGGGAATTAGTAGCGAATAGACACCTCGACGAATACTTCAACATCATTGGTTGGGTCACCGGCGAGCAGAAACATCAACTACTGGAAACGTCTGATATTTTACTATTGCCATCTCACAATGAGGGACTACCCATCGCAATTTTGGAGGCTCTTTCTGCTGGTTTGGCTGTATTAAGTACTAGCGTGGGCGGTATCCCCGACGCTATCAGTGAAGAGCGCTATGGTTTGTTAGTAGAACCTGGGCAGCCTAAAGCGCTCGCCAATGCAATAATGCGGTACCTTGGCACCGAGGGGCTAGTTGAATCAGTTGCACGTAAGGCCCATGAGCTTTACAGCAGAGACTATTCATCAACAGTCAACGTAGGGAGGATCAGAAACGTGATTGAGCACTTAGCTTAGGTGTTGTAGATTTGGGGTGACTGTTGTTTTGTGAATGAAATCAATCTTGATTCATTAGGTTTTCATCGGGTACAGGCGAAACAGACGGGGCGCCCTTTTTATAACCCTGCAACACTACTCAAATTATATATTTACGGTTACCTAAACCGTATTCAATCGTCACGCAATCTGAACAAAGAAACCCATCGTAATATTGAACTGATGTGTCTGGTAGAGCGATTATCACCCGATTTTAAACCATTGCTGACTTCACAAAGGACAACGGCAAAGGTATTAGGAACGCCTGTCGTCGGTGTCTAGCGTTGTGTGGTCAAATTATCATGTTTAGTGATGGGGTGTTCGCCATTGATGGCAGTAAATTCAAGGCGGTAAACAACAAGTTTGAAAACTACACACCGAAATAAGTGAAGTCCCACATTGAGCATGTTGCAAAAAGTCTTCAACAATATCTGAGCCAGGTGGATACACAATATGATGATGAAAAAGCCAATAGCAATGAAGTAACAGCGTAAGCGTCCGGCAATCCCACCTAGTCTTTAGCAAATCGCCATGGTAGCAGTGGCTCGATATCGGTGTTTTGAACCGAGACTTGTTCAAGTAAATGCATCATATAGTCGAACGGCGTTAGTCCGTTTGCCTTTGCAGTTTCTATAATGCTGTACAGTATGGCACTGGCCTTAGCGCCTTTGGCCGTTTGACTAAACAACCAGTTCTTTCTGCCTATGACGAAGGGTTTTATCGCGCGCTCAGCGCGGTTATTATCGATGTTCAGGTGACCATATTGGGTGTAAGTGTTGAGTTTACTCCACTGATTTAAGCAGTAGGTGATGGCTTCGCCTAATTTGCTTTTTGCCAATACCTGCGACTCTGATTTTATCAGCCACGCTTCGAACTGTTTGAGCAATATAGTGCTCTTTTCCTGCCTTACTTTCCGCCTGTTATCAGGTGCACTCGCTTTTATTTGCGTTTCAATACGATACAGCTTTTGAATATGGTTAAGTGCCCAATCGGCTCTGCCGCTAGATTTTTTGCCCTGTGCGGTTTTGGCTTCAACGAATTTACGTCTCGCATGGGCCCAACAGCCTGCGAGTGTCGCTTGGGTTTTGTGGTAACCCGCATAGCCATCCACTTGTAGATACCCGTTGTAACCCTGTAAATAATCCACGGCACATTGACCCGCGCGACTCGATTGATAGTCGTACAGCACGATATTTGGGATGTCAGTATTGGGTAATTTCCCTTCAGGTGAGTCGGCGCCTGAGGTATACACCCACATATAGCATTTCGCTTTATCTTCGCTGACGACTTTTAAGGTGGTTTCATCAGCGGCAATGACGCCTTGCTTAAGTATCAATTCGTGTAAATGGTCATATAGCGGTGTGAGCAAGTCAGCGCACCTCAACATCCAATCGGCCATAGTTTTGCGGCTCAGTTCAATACCGTATTGTTTGAACATCGCTTCTTGACGATACAGTGGCAACCCAAATTGATATTTACTGGTGATTACCTGACTAAGTAAGCTTGGTGTCGCATAACCTTTAGGGATAACTGAAGGTGGCACCGGTGCTTGTTTGATGTGATTGCTAATGCCGTCCTTTTCACATACACGACACGCATACTTAGGACGAACATGCTCTATCACTTTAACTTGAGCAGGGATGAATTCAAGCTTTTCAGTCTTGTCTTCACCTATCTTGTGCAATTCATTGTTACAGCAAGCACAGACTTTATCTTCCTGTGCAATATCATGGATAACCACTTCACGAGGTAATGTTTTTGGTAATGGTTTACGCTTAGGTTTATTGCGTGTGTAGCTGATGTCTTCTTTTTCGACAGGTGTTTCAGCAACCAGCTCTTCTGCTTCATTAAACAATTCACCTTGACCAGGGTGACCTTCGCTACTCGCCCCAAATTGTTTTTGTTGGGCAAGACGAAACTGCTCTTCAAGAAACTGATTGCGACTTTCTAATCGTTCAACTTGCTTGCTAAGCTCGGCTATTTGTTGGCGTAGTTGGGCTTTATTCATGTCACTTATTATAACCCTAAGTGACTGTTTTCAATTAGATTAAAACGTGATCGTTAAATGCTACTTATGATCGTACGTTATAACCCAGAGGCCGTGTAATCCAAGCTGCGATGTCCAACGACATCATAGCCACCGAGCAACCATGTTAACTGCTGCTCACTCAAATTAGTGTGTTTGAGTTGGCCACACTTAGGCCATTTGAAGCGTTGTTTCTCCAACCGTTTGTACCATAATGCAAACCCGGTTTTATCCCAGTATAAGAGTTTGAGTTTGTCTTGTTTTTTGTTACAGAAGATAAATAATGCACCGGAGAATGCGTTTAATGTTAATTCACTTTCGATAATCGCCAGCAAGCCATTAATCGACTTTCTAAAATCAACATGCTCAAGGTGCAAATAAATGTCATCTGGCTCAACGAACATTCTCATGATTGCAGTGCCTTAACGAAACTTGCCAACCAAACAGGCTCGCAAGACGTCGAAAAAGATAACGAAACCTCGCCCAATCTGACAGATACTGATGGTTGAATAGTCGCGTCGATAGCAGACTTGCTAGCTTTTACAAAACGAGGCGGGTTAACTTGCTGTTGTAATCGCCCACGAAATTTATAAAAACTTGATGTGCTAACTCTGTGCTCTTTACAGAAATCAACAATGGCTAACCCACTCGTTTGTTGTTGGCTTATCAATTTCTGCCATTCATCTAGTGTTTTATGCTTCATAATACCTCCCATTACAGTGAGGAAGTATTTTCGAATGAATAATGGATGACTGCTAGGCGTGGATCACCGGACGCTTACGTAACAGCGTCTAAGTTGGCCTGATTAAAGCAACGTTTAACACCGATATTTTATCTTCCTTCTTTGACTTTTTTCCATCTCCTCCGCGCTTTCGAGGCTTTCTGTGCTCAATGGTACGTTTACCCTTAAATGACTCCAGAAAGAAGGTTTCATCTGCCTCAACGATCCCCGAAACGTTCTTAGTTTGTATCACGGTTGGCGCTTTTAGAAAACGATGTCGCCATCTGAATGCGGTGGTCAGATAAATATTCACTCGCTGTGCTGCTTTTCTCTGAGGTAAGCTGTCGTATATACATTTGAGATAATTGAACCACTTGTCTTCTTGGCGAAGGCCATATAAAGCAATACCTGTAAGCGCATTAAACGTTTTACCACACTCGATATTTTTGCATTTATAACGTTGCAGACCTGCTGATTTACCCCACTTCTTAATTTGTGGGCTAGTACAGTGACGGCAACATGTTATGTCTGACGAGCTATCAACGAAGGATGCCGCCTGAGATTCAATAAGCTTGTGCCTCGAAATGACTTTATCCGGCATCAAAAATAGTATTTGTCACTAAAATATTAAGCTCTAATTAATTGAAAAATATGAGTTTCAGAAAATTTCACTGGCCGAAATTCACAATAAAATCATGTTAGCCCAACATTATATGTTTACCTAAAGATCCATTATGAATGATTTAAAAAGTAAACTGACTAACCGTCCGTTTACGTTCTCGATGTTGTTGGTGTTTAGCTGCATTCGCACAGGCCATAATCTTTGGTTTTGCCCACAGCGTCAACATAATGATACTGGACCCCCTATTTGTTTGAGCACAAATGGTCTATGCAACATTTTTTGGTCTTGGTTTTGCTGGATTATTGGTATACACCAAAACAATCTGAGCGCCTATTTTGGTCCATACTGTGATTAACACCGCCAGTGGTATTGCCCAATATTTCAACCTAAATTTTATTGACTCACAGACATATTTAACTATGTTCATCAGCGCCATTATAGTTAGTTTTATCTTTTCTACGGTTTCTGTAATATTTTTGCTCTACAAAGCACAAAAAAATAGCCAGCTTTAAGACAGCGACAGAGTCAAGATATGTGAGGGGCAGAAATAAATGATTGCGCAACTTTTAATTGTGTCTGCCCTTACTGGCCTTAATAGTTTCAGCTAACCTGTGTAGCGAATAAAATATTTCCTAGACACGATATGCTTAATTTTGCTGCAGCAGGCAAAAAGTTGATCAGGTAAAGAGGGTTAAATTTTAAAAAGCTTGGGACCAACATGAATGTTAAAGGTAGAATAACGCAACTGCGGTTATCGAGATGACAGTGCTCATCAGTGCATAAACCAATATGAGCATAACCAACATGTTAATTTAGTGATGAAGAGAAAATCAATGCATTCAAAAATACAACTCACCAAAGAAGATCTCAGAAAAAACAAACCAGCACGAGATGACTACTTAACTAAACGCAAAACCCCCTTAATAGTGGTGTTAGATAATGTCACTAACAGCCATAATATTGGGGCATTTATCCGCTTGGCTGACGCGTTTGCAATCGAAAAAGTGATTGTTTGCGGTGAGCTAACCATTTCAGATAAGAAGTTAAATAAAGCCTCTAGAAATGAAGCGAAATGGGTTTGCGTTGAATACAGTGATAGTAGCACTTCAAGCTTGCAAACATTATTGGACGATGGATATACCGTTTACAGTGTTGAGTTATGTCACGAGTCGCTTGATTATAGTGATGTTGCCTATCCGGCACGCTGTGTATTGGTGTTTGGCAATGAACGTAAAGGAGTGAGTGAAGCCGCATTAAAGTTAAGCCATCAACACATACATATTCCGATGTTTGGTATGGGTAACTCTTTGAATGTTTCAACAGCTGGTGCGATTGTCTTGGCCGAATGTGCTAATCAAATTAGAAAATTGCCATATATTTAAAAAATCTTAAAATATTGCCTCATATTGAAACAACGCTAATTTAAACAATATTAAAAGGCAAATCACCTTAACATTTTTTTAATAAATTGAGATAAATAGTACATTACAAAAATACATCACTTACGGTTTGAGCAAAAAACGTTCATCTCCTGATAACTTTGAATGAGACCGCTTGGTAGTCTCAACCTTGATTGGTTTTGAAATAAGGCACTTTTAGTGAAATTAGTGTATTCATTGATACTATTACATGCTCATAAAAATACATATTTAGGCGAGATAAGTACCCGAACTTTATAGTTCAGGGGGCTAATTCACTAAGTCGAATACTCATTGCGGTGATACCTGCATGCTTCATTTCCTGATCTAACATGGCACGAAATTCTGCAGTGTCAGAAGCAAATATGATACCTACACCTTCTTTGTTGCTATGTATCACCATGCCTTTTTGTTCTAAACAAGTCTGGTCTTGTTCTTTGTGGGTAAAATAGATTTTAATGAAGTCATTCGTTACCAGTTCAGGCTCGGGTAATTCTATAAAAGCGCCAAAAAGATTAATATTTCGTGTAATAGCATGCCCCAAGCTTGCCCCCTTAAATTGAAGCTGGACATCTAAAGCTAAGGGGATTCGGGTATAAGTACGATGATGAAGCGACACTTCAACTCCTGTGATTCAATTTAGAAGACGTAAGCCTTGATTCACTATTAGTATAGTTCAGTATATGTGTATCTCTTTTGATAAAATTGATTTGAATCAATTTAGAATAATAGAAAAATAAGGATAAACATTATTATCAGATTAACGAATCAGTGACGGGCAATACTTGGACTGTAATCAAGCAAGGGCTCTTCTATGCTAGTTCTTCTTATAAGTTTGCGACGCCGAACGGGATCTCAATAGCGCTGAGTTATGGATTGATTATGATATTAGCAATGCGATGAGACATGCACACAAAGTAACGTTAATATTGTCCAATAAACCATAGCTATTTCATTAAAGTGGATGTTCGAAAATAAGCACTAAAAAACAGTTTAGGGCTAATTGAAATATACCTTAAACCGCGCCCGCTGTTACTTCTTGCAATGTGAGTTAACTGACATTTACTAGGGTAAAATTATGCGTTCAAAACGGTTTTTACCTTGCAATGTGATGAGAGTTAATCGTTAAACTAACCGTGCATCATGCAATATTAAGATGTACTTAACCCGCATTACCCCTTTAATTCGTCATTTCAATGACCCTATCTGTCTTAGACTTAAACAAATTTGAAGACATCAATGATATATTGGGTCACTGCTTTGAGATGAAAATCGTTTAAATATCAAAAAACTGAGTGCTGAGCCCACATCCTAAAAAATAAAACCATTAATTTAATGTGGACACCTTAAAGTCGAAATGCAGTTAACATCATTCTTTATGCACAAACACATCTTTTATTAACGTTGCTCCAATCGACATTTTAAGCAACAAAATACACATAGAATAAAAGCAATGATGATGATGATGATGATTAAACACATTCTATTGCGGATATTAAACGTTGTTTTGAGCACCATTAATCTCAATGGCATTGATTAAAAATCAGGCACTAAAATAGTACCCTAAGTCTAGACAACACCGTCCATCAAATAATTATGGAAATGCAAAATGAACTTACATAAAAAAATTCGAAATCATATCACTGTGCACACTATCACGTGCCACATAACATTAAGCCACAATTGTGGCTGTGTGGCTTTTCCCATGGAATGTTACACAGACAATGCTTTTGGTGCGGTGTAATTTATGTCTGAACAACTACCCAAAGAAACATCCCCAACAGTCGTGACGCTCAACCAGCTCGCAGAGTTGGCAAATTACTCGCTTATGGACACGCTTAGCTGCGATCCTGATGCGAAAGCAAACGGTAATGATTACTTGCCTCGACAAGTTTTCTCTGGCCATTATGTCCCCGTCAATCCCACCCCAATCGAAAACCCAGAGTATATAGCCCACAGCAAAAGTTTTTTTCATGAACTTGGTTTCTCTGACAGTATGGCAACCTCCCCCGACTTCATCCGGATGTTCTCTGGCGATATATCGCACCTGCCAAAGCCGATGCGCAAAGTCGGTTGGGCGAGTGGCTATGCCCTTTCCATCTACGGCACCGAATATGTGCAGCAGTGTCCCTTCCAAACGGGTAACGGATATGGCGACGGTCGCGCTGTTTCAGTACTTGAAGCTGTCATCAAAGACCAACGCTGGGAAATGCAACTCAAAGGTGGTGGACGGACACCCTATTGCCGCGGTGCTGATGGGCGCGCTGTGCTGCGTTCGAGTATTCGCGAGTTCCTAGCGCAGGATCATATGCATGCACTTGGGGTGGAAACATCACGGGCTTTGAGCTTGTATGTTTCGAAGACGGAAGAAGTCAAGCGGCCATGGTACTCCGAAGGTTCACGTTCGAAGGATCCTGACATGCTAATATCTGAGGCGGTGGCTATCTCGACTCGCGTTGCCCCCTCGTTCATTCGAGTTGGTCAACTTGAGCTCTTTGGTCGCCGTGCCCGCAAAAATACACACCCTAAAGCGATACAAGAGCTAGAGAAAATAGTGTTGCACGCAATCGACCGTGAATATGCAGATGTGATTGACAATCAACTCACCAGCCCCGAAAAAGTGGTGATGTTAGCGCGTGAGTTTCGCAGCCGCCTAACCTCGCTGATGGCAAACTGGATACGCGTTGGCTTTTGTCAGGGCAATTTCAATAGTGACAACTGCGCATTAGGTGGATTCACACTTGATTATGGTCCATTTGGTTTCTGTGATGTATTTGACCCGCATTTCCAGTCATGGACCGGTGGTGGACATCACTTCTCGTTTATGAACCAGCCAGTTGCAGCACAACAAAATTTTAAAAGCTTCTGTACTGCACTGAGGCCATTGCTGGCATCGTATCAGGAGCCATTGCAACATAGCTCTCTACAACCAGACTCGCTGCAACAAGACTATCTACAGCAGCTTGATGAGATCCAAGATGGATTTTCAGACGTGATGCAAGTCCAAATGGAAAAAATGTGGGCAGCCAAACTTGGCCTTAATACTTTTCACAAGGGCTTGTTTACTGAGCTTAGAACTCTGATGACACAAACGCCCGTTGACTATACTATCTTTTTCCGCGAGCTCTCAATGTTGCCTAAGACCATCGCCCCCCTTAAAAAAAGCTTCTACAAGGATTCAGAAGGCATGGACCAACAATGGTCAGGGTGGCTCACAAAATGGCACTCGCACATTGCTAGTGATAATGTTGCTGCGCCCCGCTCCACCGATGAAATATCTAGGCAGATGAAACGCGTTAATCCAAAATATATTTTGAGAGAATGGTTTGTGGTGCCGGCTTATCAACAAGCGACTGGTGGAAACTACACGCTAGTAAGAGAGTTGCAAGCAGTCATGACGCAGCCATATGCCGAGCAATCGAGAGAAATTGAGGAAAAGTACTACAGGCTAAAACCCTTTGAATTTTTTGAGCTGGGTGGTACGTCGCATTATAGTTGTTCGTCGTAATTTTCGAAAACAACTTGGATCAGCAAAGCAATGTATGCAGCCTACCCACTGCTTACATTGCTGACTTTTACGCTTATTATTAGTTCACATCAACCTTGATCGGCTAGCCATTTTTTAGCATTCGAAAACGCCATACTTGCCTTAAACAATGTGACCCATCTACTCAATAAAGCTTGATGTACTAACCTCATATTTATGCGATTGATTCCCCCCCATTGTTTGGCATAAAAATGTTAATTTTATTGATACTTGCAGGGTCATCAATAGTTGAGGCGGTGGCAAACTCTTGATTGTTTGCGATTTGACACAACAATTGTCGCAATGTTTTTCCTGTTCGGGGTTTGGGGTTTGGGGTTTGGGTAAACGTTCAACGATGAATGTTTGCTTCATACAGGCAACCGCACACAATTCTTTTTGTACCATAACGACCCATTCAGCTTGCAGGCCTGTTGCATTTATTTCCACAGCATCTTTTAAAAGAAGGTTAACCCTAATAGCGCTTGGCACTTGGCACTTGGCCTTTGATATTATCGTACACCCCAATAAGATATCATTAAGTCAATTGGTAAATGCGGATATAAGACCAAGGTGGTATTTATGATAAAAACAAAGCTTGCTAATGTTGCAGACACTTAACGTTGCACATAAATTACTGTAAATTGTTTTCAAGTTTTTGCGAAAGCACGTGGCGGCATGTTTATATTCAAGCTTTTTCTTAAATATAGAGTGATAACAATAATAAACGACGTATCTAATATATAAATAGCATGCAGTGCTAGGGGAATAATATGGAAAAAAAGACAACATATTGGCAGGAAAATCTTCGCTTAATAGCAATATGTCTAGTCATTTGGTTTATTGTGTCTTTTGGGTTTGGCTTGTTATTAGTCGAACCACTTAACGAGTTCCGTCTCGGTGGCTATAAGCTTGGATTCTGGTTTGCTCAGCAAGGTTCAATTTATACTTTTGTTGGTTTGATTTTTTGGTATAGCCATAAAATGAACACACTTGATAAAAAATACGCATCTGAGGATGAGTCATAGTGGATGAGTTAAAACTTTATACCTACATTGCAGTCTTTGGCACTTTCACCCTATATTTTGTTATCGCATGGTGGGCTCGTGCCGCCTCAACCAGTGACTTTTATGTAGCAGGCGGTGGCATCACCCCCATACAAAATGGCATGGCAATTGGTGCGGATTGGATGAGTGCAGCTTCATTCATTTCAATGGCTGGTTTAATTGCCTTTTTAGGATATGGCGGCTCTGTATTTTTAATGGGTTGGACAGGTGGTTATGTCTTATTAGCCATGTTGCTAGCACCCTATATGCGTAAACACGGTAAGTTCACCGTTCCTGAATTTATTGCTGATCGTTATTACTCAAAAACGGCTCGAATTGTAGCAGTTGTTTGTTTAATCATTGCATCATTAACCTATATCATCGGTCAAATGAAAGGTGTGGGAGTAGCATTTTCTCGCTTTTTAGAAGTTGACTACGGTTTAGGATTGGCCATTGGTATGGCTGTTGTTTGGTTCTACGCTGTACTAGGGGGTATGAAGGGCATTACGTATACGCAAATAGCGCAATACGTTGTCATGATCTTTGCTTATACCATTCCCGCCGTTTTCATCTCTTTCCAATTAACCGGTAATCCGATCCCACAACTTGGTTTAGGCTCTACACTGGCTGATGGTAGTGGTGTTTACTTACTTGATAAATTGGACTTGGTTGTAACCGAATTAGGCTTTAAAGAATACACCACAGACAACATGAATGGCTCATTAGATATGTTCGCCTATACCATGTCGTTAATGATTGGTACTGCTGGTTTACCCCACGTTATTATGCGCTTCTTTACGGTTCCTTCTGTAAAAGCAGCCCGTTCTTCAGCAGGGTATGCATTAGTTTTCATCTCGTTATTATACACAGTTGCTCCAGCCGTTGGCGCAATGGCACGTCTGAATTTGATGAGTACAATCGAACCCACTGCCGGTCAACATTTAGAATATTCAAAGCGTCCTCAGTGGTTTAAAGACTGGGAAAACACAGGCTTATTAGAATTTGAAGATAAAAATGGTGACGGTAAAATTCAATATTCTGCATACAAAGCAAGCAATGAGATGGTAAAAGTTGATAATGACATTATGGTACTAGCCAACCCTGCTATCGCTAACTTACCTAACTGGGTAATTGCATTAGTGGCTGCCGGAGGTTTAGCGGCGGCGCTGTCAACTGCGGCAGGTTTACTACTGGCTATATCATCATCCATTTCCCATGACTTAATGAAAGGGGTATTCACACCTAACTTATCTGAGAAAAATGAGTTACTGACGGGACGAATTGTTATGACACTTGCCATACTAGTCTCGGGTTACCTTGGTTTAAATCCGCCTGGATTTGCCGCAGGGACGGTGGCGTTAGCCTTTGGTTTGGCGGCATCATCAATATTCCCAGCATTGATGATGGGGATATTCTCTAAGAGAATGAGTGGCACCGCAGCCATTGCAGGGATGTGTTTGGGTATCGGAGTCACCATGCTTTATGTGTTCCAACACAAAGGCATTATGTTTGTACCAGGGACATCATTCTTAGGCGATATGGGTCCAAATTGGTTCTTTGGTATCTCACCCAATGCATTTGGTGTAGTAGGTGCCCTTGTGAACTTTGGCGTCGCTTTTATCGTGCTGCAGTTCACAGGGCCTGCGCCAAAAAACATTCAAGATTTAGTTGAAAATATGCGTCGCCCTAGTGGCAACGCTTCAGTCAACTATCACTAGGCATTAATTGTCTATTGGAGAGAACGTTTTGTTGACATGATTAGATAAGGATGAACCATTTCACATCAAAGGTTAAAGAGTTGCTCTTTAGCCTTTATTTTTCTAAATGCTTTAATTAAAAACCTTAAGTGAAAATCAGTTCGCATGGATCAAAAAAATGAAGTGCAAAACACTTTTATTTGATATTCAATCATCAAAAACTGTAAAGCCTTAAAAAAGATAAATTAATGAATAAACATACAAGAACTGCATTTATGGTGGCACCAATTTTAGCTGTAATTGGATATATTGCTGCAGATTATTATGAAGAAGACCAAGCTGAAAAAGAGAAAGTGATCCAGTTAGTGCCTTTTGGAGATTGTGATGTGATTAATCGACAGTGTATTTTAAAGGCTGGCGATTTCGAGGTGAACGTCTTTGACAAAAACAACCTGACAACAGTCAACTCAACGTTTCCCTTAGGCAGCGCAACACTATTTTTGGTTGATGAAAATAATCACCCCACTGCCTATCCATTAGGCATGATACAAAGCCCTTATTATTGGCATACAGAAACTAATTTGAGAGAATTAACCGGGCATTCAGGACAACGTTACAAACTTCGACTTATCGTGAACATTAAAGGTGGACGTTATATCTCAGAGTTTTATACAAAAACAAAATAGTATTGGTTAACGACAAAAATTGCCTGATAGCTGATAAAAGCCATATCAATTTTCAACCTCTATGAGAATCCCCCAGATTAGTGAGAAAGCTATTATTTAAATTAACTGCAGCCCTCTTAAATTATAAACGTTATAAATTCGTGCCACGGCTAAAACACCTTTTGGTATCCTGAAGCCTGAGCATCAGTGTCTGTGATTGAATGCCGAATTAGTTTGTATATCCTGGCCCAATATGAACTTAGTGATAACGTTTCAGTTTTAATATCTTCATCAAGAATATTATTTTTGTTGTCATTAAACAGATATCCCATAACGTTTTAACATGCGTATAAAAGTAATTCAGAATTGTTACTCAGCAGCAAGGCAAAGTTTGTGAGCGATTGCTTATTAACAATGAAAATCTAACAAACCTGACTTAGATCAATAAATAAATTAAGAAAAAGTGAATAATAAATGGGAAGTTTTGGTTAGAAAGTTTCTGCAAAACTGAGATAAGTTCATTATCAAAATGTTGCTGAGATAGGGAGTATTTAGTGGCAGCAAAAGAAATATTAGCAATGACATCCCCTTTACCATTAGTTAGGGTAATTTGTCTTGCATGCAATAAATTGGAATTCTTGCATCAGTTATTCAATACGACCTTTTCTCAAGATTATAATAGTTGTGAAGTTAATATAGATGGCGGCAGCATCGATTGCACTAATATATGCGACTCTAAAGCTAAACCGCTCGCTGTCGCAAAAAATCACCAGCACAAAGGTTTTAGCGGATAGATGAGATGAACAAACCAATTGTACTATTTGTTGATGATGAAACCAGCGTTCTTCGCGCGTTGAACAGGTTATTCCGAAAAGAAAACGTCACTATCATGACTGCGCCCAGCGCTGCAGAAGGATTAAAACTGCTTGACCAGCATTCGATCAGTGTCGTTGTGACCGATCAACGTATGACGGAAATGTGCGGAACAGATTTTCTAAAAAATGTCAGAGCGAGTTACCCAGACACAGTAAGATGTATCCTGTCTGGGTACGCCGAAATGGACTCCGTTATTGCCGCGATCAATGATGGCAATGTGTACCGATTTATTTATAAACCATGGGACGACACGGAGATAATAGGTGCCGTAAATGAGTGTTTGACTGTCGCCATGAGCAAAGCTAAAGAGCGCAGTGATCGCGCATCTCTGGAAAATCGGGCGACAGTTCTCGAAGAAGAAAGCGTGAAGTTTGCTGAGTTAATTGAGTTACAACAAACACTACTGAACTCATCGCGAAAACCAACAATCCGAAAGGCAAATCTAACGTACAGAAATCGGCGGCCACATACATACATTAATCGCTATATAACCCAACAAAAATGACCAAAAAGACAGCATAATGAAAGGTATTGTTTTTAACGTTTTAAGCGACATGGTAACCGAGTCATTCGGTTTGGAAATTTGGGATCAGCTAATTGAGAAGTCTAAACCCGAATCAGGAGCCATCTATACCAGCGCACAAGTTTACCCGGATGAAGAGCTCGTTTCATACCTGACTGAGCTCTCAAAAATCACCGATACAGATGCTGCGGACCTTTTCAGAGTATTCGGCAAATATATGATGCACAAATTTAAGGTGATGCACCCAAAATTCCTGAATAACCACACTGCCAAAACGTTTCTGGCCAGTGTTCATAATGTGATTCACGTCGAGGTGAAGAAACTGCATCCGGATACGCTGCTGCCAACGTTCGAATTTGAGGACAATAGCTCCGACACATTAACAATGATTTACTCTTCGAAGCGAAAGCTTTGCTACCTTGCCGAAGGTCTTATCGAAGGAGTTGGTGAAGTATTCGATGAGTCGATAGACATTCAACAAACAGAATGTATGCACGACGGAGCGGAAAAATGTCGCTTGGAGTTGCGTTTTGGCTAGTCAACCTGTCCTCGCAAACAACAGTCTGCCGGCAATATTCGAACGAGCTATGAAGCGGGAAAGAGCAGCGCGCGAACAAGCGGAGTTTCTACTTGAGTCAAAGTCGCGTGAACTGTATCTTTCAAACGAAGCGCTGCAAAATGAACATCGGCTAGTCAAACGACAAAAATCGGAAATAGAGAGGGCCCATCGAGCACTGCAAGATGCGCAGGCACAGTTAGTTCGGTCTGAAAAATTGGCTTCTGTCGGTCAGCTTGCAGCCGGCGTCGCTCACGAAATCAACAACCCCATTAGTTTCATCACAAGTAATCTTGGCACACTCAAAAGCTACGTAGAAGTCATGGCCCAATTAACCGCAGGTTATCGAAGTTACTTAAAATGCGCCAAACAAGGATCGGTGCAACCCGACATTCTAGAGAAAATGCATCAACTGGAAGAAGAAGAAGAAGACATCGAATTTGTACTGGAGGATATTGAAGGCCTGCTGACAGACTCGATTGAGGGATCAAAACGCATTAAGGATATTGTGCAAGGATTGATGAGTTTCTCACGCGTAGACGATGCGCAGGTATCGAACGAAGACATCCACGAAGGTATCAATTCAACGCTAAAAGTCGTAGCTAATGAAATTAAATATAACTGCGAAGTTATTAAAAATTTTGGTGTTTTGCCGTTAGTTTCTTGCAATCTTGCGCAGGTTAATCAGGTCTTCATGAACCTTATAGTCAATGCCGCACAGGCTATGGAATCACAAGGCACAATTACAATAACGACAAAAATCGACGGCGCTAACGCAGTTTTGGAATTTCGAGACAATGCTTCAGGCATACCGGCCAACAAAATCGGCTCAATATTCGACCCATTTTTCACAACCAAACCCATCGGGTCGGGCACCGGACTCGGACTCTCAATCTCTTATGGGATCATTCAAAGACATGGCGGCACAATTGAAGTTGACAGCGAAGTTGGTGTAGGTACTACTTTCTCAGTCCGACTTCCACTTAATGGTGAAGACGTGTCGCCAGCATGACTGTAAGAACAGCAAAAACTTAACCAACTTTTGCACCGTATTATCCGTTATCAAGACATATGTTCAGAATACATAGCCAATTCACTTCAACTTGCAGGTTTTAACACCTGAAAGTTATCATTTATTCGGCTATTTAGCGTGTCAGCAATTTTGGTAAGGGTGACATTAAAAAAATATATAATGTGTTGTCAAAAATCTTTTGCGCTAGAGTAATATTGATTATTACGAGCATACTCATTCATAACTTTCCATAAACGCACCATTAGGTTGAGATTAGGGCTACAAATGGGAAGATAATCCAGTGTAATGCCTCATTCAGCCGGTTTGTCTTTAGCCTCCTTGGAGAGATGATAACCCGCCCCATCCAACACTAAATGAAGCGTATGACTTAATAAGTATTTCTGCTTGACGAGATCCAGAAAAACCTTGATAGTGCTGACTTTCTCGGTCTCATAATTATTTACCACGGATACAGATAAATGATTCGACCGGTTCGCGTCTACCACGTTCATTCGTGGTAAGTCTGCCTGTGGTTTAAATAGATTTATTTACTCCTCAAAGTATCCATCCAGATGTTACTTTGGTCGCTTGAGTAGGATGCACGCCATCCATTAATAGAATAGGCTTATCATCTGATACGCTGTCCGTAATCTTTCATATTCTTCGATGAACACAGCTTGGTTTTGCTCATCAAACTTATGCAGTACACCTTTAGGTTGTTTATAACTCAAGCCGTTTGGGTGGAGCCATTTATTTAACCCAGACACTGATTAGGTAATCTTCCACGTCTTTTGAATGTAGGCCACTATTTGAGCGGCGTTTAAGTCAGTGATCTCTGACAAGTGTGTAACCAATTTCTGGGGTTGCTCAGTATTTAAGTGGCTGGCAGAGCCGTCATCCGCTGTATTAAGCTTCAGACGCTTGGCATAATCACCGATATGCAGTGTAATGCTGGCTTCACTTTTACGTAGTGCTTGTGCAATTTTAGTGACGTGCCAACCTTAACTTCGCAATATTAGCGCTATAATACGATCACGTTTCCTTCCGTCACGGGCTTTCATATACCGTGCTCCTATGGCAGCTTTTGCTAAGGTGTGAAGGAAATATCAATCATATATAAAGCATTATTCTCAAGACAGGCAAAATCAAGTATTTTCATTGATCACGGAGATAGGTCAAAGGGTGATACTTTCGATGGGTCGATGGTCACGTAACAGAGCAGTTACCGACTAAACGTATCACGTTCCATGAAGATGACTATGCACGTTTCGAAATAGAAGCGGATAAAATTTAGTTGGTTTTATTATTAATGTTTCACCACAATTTAATACCACACAGATAACAGTTTGCTCGGTTTCACTTTACACACTAGATATTTACTACCAGTGTTTTACTCATACACCAAAGAGTGCGGTATTATATTTGGTTACATGTTCGAAAGTGATATTATATAAGAACAGATAGATTGGAATAATACAATGAACCGTCGTAAAAAAGGTAATCAGATTTTAAAAGCGCGTGCGAAAAAAGCAAATGCTAAATTGTCTTCAAAAATCAAACCTAAATATATTAGCAAAGGCGATCGGGAAACAATACTCACTGAGTCTGCTGAAGACACAAACGTCAATTCTGAGAAGTGACCTTAGTTTCTCCTCTAATTCTCGTCGGAGAACAGATATTGTATGCTCGGCTATCGGCCAATAGCGGACATTAACATCTCCAAATAAAGCGAGTGGCAAATCAAGTGATCTTCCCCCTCAATTTTGATTTGCTTAATTTTACACTGACCCTTTTATTCCGTTTCACCAACCGGGCTTTGTAGCTTTGCCTCTTTAAACGGCCTATAAGCTCCTCTGCATTTTCATCAAAGTGTTTTTGATAATCTTGATAGGTAACATTATCGACCCCGCTCGCCGCCTTTTGTTCATTTTACTGAATGCATAGCGCCAATGGGTTTCGTTTAAACAGCGAGACAAATCGCGAAAGCGATGTGTGGGTTCTTGTTTTGCTTTTCTGGCTATTCCTCTCAGTGCGGGTAGCTCATAATATTCCCAATCTTCTGCGTCGGGGATGAGTGTCCTCTGAGAGCTATGTACTTCCGTCAAGTCCTTCCCCATGTAGTTGGCTCTCCCAACCTCAGAGTACTATGCATGATCCGACTTCCATTTAACCATCGGCCAATATCCCCGTTACGGGACGCTCGACGTTCCTCATGCTGATTAATTATTCTCGCGCACCAGCGTAGTCCGGTCTCAGCAGAGCTTCGTGTCTCTAGCAATTCAATTCGCGGGAATAATATCATGAGGGGAATAAATGGATCTCTCAAGTTCTCAAGTGCATCTGTATGTACATGCCACAACCTTTTGACTCCGGAGGCCCTCCACATCCTCACCATTAGTGGATGCTTCTGTATAGGTTTCGGTGGGCGTTAAGCCCCTCACCGACCTCAATTTTTATTTCGAAGCTGTCTGCTATGCCAGTTCTTAGGGTCTGCGAAACCCCTACGGCCTATACATTTATCTGTGTACGCTTCACTTGTATTGTTCGAGTTCAAAGATTCTTTCCGCCACAAGCGCAACACTCGATACGCGCGGTTGGTTAGACCTTACCCGACAGGGACTTACACCCTGCAAGATGCATCAAGATTAAACTTGACGCTCTAACGCCTAAAGCAGCGGTTTATCCGCTGGCTTTGCTTGTTAAGCTAACCAGCAGCATAGTGGTTCCGGAATTTTTCATGTCACTACCATATGGGTTATTTAGAGGAAATTCACAAGAGTTCCATGTATATCCATGTAATTAGGCGAATAACTAAAGATTCCTTCATTGTATGGAACAGTAATTTTTACCACCAAGTTAAGCATGTTATACGGTCACTAACGTTCTTTTTTAGTCTGTCCGTTTGGGGTATTTACAAATTGCAATGCATAAAGCAAATTACAATCTAAACAGCAAAAAGAGGATTGCACTTAAGTTTATGATAAATATATGGTTTATCAATTTATGCGTGTTGGCGCAAATATTGATATAGGTTGTTGAACTAAATATTTTTGTAATCAGGAGTTATTATGAATGTGAAACAAATCTTATGCGGTATTCTTTTTTTGCCAATGGCATTAAACGTAAACGCTGGGCTTATTGATTTTGAAACAACAGCATCAGGTGGTGTACCGACAGATAATGGTACAATAGAATTTACGGATGCTTTTATGGCAGATGGAGTAACCGTACGTTTTGGTTTTGATAGTAATTTCGATGGCGTTTTAGACACTAAAGCTGTTTTTGAGGGCGCTGGGAATAGTGATGCTGGCAATGATACTGGGTTCTGGGGCGCTGGTTCCGCTAAAGATACTGCAGCTCCTGGTTATACATCGTTGTTAGGTGATTTTTTCTTAAGGCAAAGTACTCCTTACGAACCTTTTGGAGTCTTTACCATTTTATATGAAGCAGATAACCCTGTTACTGCAGCGTCTGGTGAGATTTGGGACATTGATGGAGGTAAGGCAACTGAAAGATTCTTAGTTCAAGCATTCAATGGATCTACCTTGCTTGACTCAATTCAATCACCACTGGGCATCGACCGCACTTTAGATGGTATGCCATGGGCGTTCGGTTTTAATGGCCTAAGCGATATCACACAAATTAATATCACGTTTACTGGTAGTAAAACAAAAGGTATAGGCCTTGCTTTTAACAACTTTTCTCCCGTGGAAGACATCAGCCCACCAGTAAGTGTGCCGGAACCATCTTCACTTGCCATGCTTGCCTTGGGAATGATTGGCTTAGCATCACGTCGATTAAAAAAACAACCTTAAACCTGACGCTATCGACTTAACGTAGAGCGGTAAATAGATCACTTTACCACTCTCGATCTCTATCTCTATCAAAGTGTTACTACTAAATTTTGAACTCACGCAACCTATAAAATTGAACAGGCATGGTTAAAAAGATAAGCAAATATCTCCCTCGCTATTCAAGTCAATCGCCCGTATTCACCCTTCATAACAGAGGCCGCCAAAAGAACACGTAAATAAACAGTGTATAGGTAGATTAAAACGTCATTTTGCCTCATATTTACCTATCTTTTATATCCCTGAGGGAGCGCAAACCGGCGATTTCTCGTCTATTACTCAACTGTTCTCAAATAATTCAAAATGCAAAACAAACGTCTACCGCTGTTGTGCAAAACAATTTTGAATATTGCTTTTGTTTATGATGATGAACTACTTTTATTCAAACAGACTTATCTGAGGCAGTGCTCGATTTTCGCCGTTAGATACCAGCTTTCAGCGTGTACTTGGTATTTAAACGGTTAGAAAAGCTAATCTTCCAACCGTCTGCAATTCGCTCAAAACGGTAATACAGTTTGTGAGTTACAAAGACACACAATGTTACCAACTCAAAAACCATTTAAGTCGAAAACAAAAAAGGCAGCTTTCTCTGCCTTCATGACCTCATTAAAAAACTAAGAACAATTAGCGAACTTATTTAACAACTTCGTCTTTAAAGACAAAAAATCCTTAGATCTCCAGATTAACCAGTATCGAATCTGGCTAGCGTAGTAGGTCACTCTGTCAATCAGAGGGAAAACCATTTTTTCTCCTGCTTGATAATAGAAACAGTCTTTTGAATATTTTAACCAGTCATCATCTAATTTATTTTTAACTTGCAGAAAGCTGTAAGGATTACTGAGTCTAATGTCGCGGCGCATCTTAATTTGCTCAGGAGTGCGCTTTGCATAATGACGACATATTGGTGACGGACGATACAGTTTTTGACAGAAAGGTGGCACTTTACCACTTATATTTTTTGGCCATTTTTCACTAGGTGAATTTCTAAAAAAAGTGGTTCGCGCCAGTTAATTCGATACCAGTTAATTCGATGTTAACGGCGACGTTCAGATACCTTTAATGATTTATTTTCTTGGTCATAAACGGCTAGGTCATTATCAGTGAAGTAAAACTGTGCTTGCCAAACGCGCATTTGTTCTTTGCTGTGTTGCATGGCTTTCTCTAACATAGCCTTGGATCTTCGGTCAGAATTTCATCGGCGTCTAAGATGTACCACCAGTCTGAAGGTGAATAACGGTTGTTGTGGTTGAATTAACCGGACACTTCAATAAAGGATTATAATCCTGTTAATTGAGGTGAATATGACTAAACGAACAAATAAACATTATCCCGAAGAATTTAAACAAGAAGCGGTCGCTCTGGTAATAGAGCAAGACTATCCAATCTTACAAGCTGCTGCATCTTTGGGTGTGACAGACAAACTACTTTACAACTGGGTAGCCAAGCATAAAAAAGAGGCACTAGGTGACGTGTTGTCTGGCGATGAACGAGCAGAGTTAATTCAACTCAGGAAGGATAATAAACGTCTACAAATGGAGCGTGAAATCCTAAAAAAGGCAAGTGCCTTCTTCGCGAAAGAAATGAAGTAAGATATTCTTTTATAAGTGAGCTTGATGCTAAGTATCCTGTGTCAGTCGCTTGTAAAGTGATGGAAGTGAGTTCGTCAGCATATTACGCATGGCTAAAAAAACCTGGTGAACTCATTAGCGCTCAAACGCTTAGACTGTATCGACGAGCAAAAGTATTATTCAAGGCAAGTCGAAACAGTTTAGGCAGCAGAGAGCTTGCTAAAGCACTACGCAAAGAAGGCTTTGAAATAACGCGGTATCGCGCCATTAAGTTAATGGAACGGCTTAAATTAGTTGTGACTCAGCGAATAGCTTATAAAGTGACAACCAAGCGCAAACACAGTGATGCTGTTGCTGACAACTTGCTAAATATGAATTTCAATCCTGTTGGACCCAATCAAATTTGGGCGGGTGATGTGTCCTATTTAAAGACTGGTGAGGGCTGGTTGTACTTAGCCATTGTCATGGATTTGTATTCACGCCGGATTGTAGGTTGGCATATATCAAAACGCATGACGCGTGATTTGGTCGAGCAAGCACTGACAAAGGCTCATAATTTACGCAAGCCAGGCAAAGGTTTGGTGTTTCACAGTGACAGAGGCTCTCAGTACACGAGTAAAGGCTTTAGAAACCTACTGTCGCGATTAGGTTGTCGAGCTAGTATGGGTGACGTTGGAGCTTGCTGGGATAATGCTGTTGTAGAACGCTTCTTTGGAAGTTTAAAGTATGATTGGTTGTTTAAAGTACCGCAGCCCACTCGAACACATATGCGAGAAGATGTTGCTAGGTACATGAAATATTATAATGTTGAGCGACTGCATTCAGCCAATTTGGATCAATCGCCAATTGAATTTGAAAACTCCTTTAGGAAAGTGTCCGGTTGGAGTTGACCAGAACAGGTGGTGAAACATGTTGTACACACGGTTCCTAAATTGGTTGCGGTAGACTTCATCGTTATGGGCAGTTATCTGCAATACGCTTATTATTGAGTGCTTTTTCACAAATGAGTTCCCAACTACCATCAGTGAGCCGTTATCAAACACATAAATAGTGTCGCAAAACCTAAGGGCATTATTTAAGGTTTCTAGCATAATGTCTGCTTCGTTTTTAATAATACAAATTGCGTTAAGTTTTATGTTTTTTCCTCTAACTAGAATGAATTTGGACGGGCAGCTTGACGGTTTACTCGCTTCAAATTTACCATCTTTGAAACATGGATTGTGTGATTAACCACAAACCAAATAAATTACGATGTAACGGTTTTAATTTGCTAACAGGGTGTTTGAGTAGTTGCTTGGCAGCAGTTAATTGACCTGTCTGAATATTCATTTTGGCTAAGTGACAAATGTGCGCCGCACAATACTGCAACACAAAAGGTGCAGTAAGCTTATCTACCTGACCTGCTTCTACTTCTGCCAATAAACGCTTGGCAAAAGGTAATATATCTTGAGGTATGTGCCTATCACAGGCCCTATTTTCATTATCGGTGTGATATAGCATTAATACTAGCGGTGAATAAATAAGGCCACCCAGTAATGCAATTTGAGAAAAAAGCGCTTGATCTCCACCCATGGCTTCGCCAACAGGAAAACCACCTATCTGCTTAAATAATTGACGACTTATCACTAAACTTGAAGGCATAAAAGGCAAGTCACCTTTAGCACAAACCTCAAAGTAATTGTCCATAATACAGCCTGTTGGTGATATATCACCTATAGCTAATTTAGGGTTTCGATAAACGCCATCTTCGAACACTTTTTGGTAATTACTGGCAAAACATTGGTACTCAGGAAAACGCTGGATCAAATTGCACATTTCATATAAATAAAACGGTGACCATTGATCATCTGCATCAATGAAGGCGATATGTCGATGTTGAGCTAATGTCACACCCAAATTACGAGCAGCAGAAACCCCCTTATTTTTTTGCTTCACTAAAATCAAATTGGGAATGTTGAGTGTGGTCACTTTGGCAGCACTGCCATCGGTTGAACCATCGTCAATCACAATAATTTCTGCAGCAGCAAAACGCTGTTCACAGACTGAAAAAAGTGTACGGCTAACACTATCAACCTTATTGTACAAAGGTATAACGACTGAAAATCTCAGTGTGCTCATAATATTCACTCCAATTTACTCTTACTAATTAAAATTTATTCTTTCCAATTGAGTAACGCAGCTTGTACCGCTTCATCGGATTTCATAGTCGGTTCCGCAAAGCCTGTGCCAACGCCTTGTTTTAGCTGTAGTGATAGCTGTTGTGGATCAATATTTTGCGAATCAAATTGATATTTTTCAGAGACGCCAACTTGCTCACACCAGCTGCGACATTTTTTATGGTAATTAATTGATATTGATGGAGTATTTGCCATAAAAGACATAATTGCCGAATGTAATCTCATGGATACCGCTGCCTTAAAACTGGCAATCCGTTGGAGTACTTTAAAGGGGTTAGGATCGTACGCAATATGGGTCATATATACATCACTTGAAACCCGGGACATAATTTTTTGATGAATATAAAAATCCCCAAATTGCGAATGATTATTAAAATCCAATAAAAAAATTGGCTCTTGGGTTTGCTGCCAAGTTTGCTCTATTGCCTCTACAGCCATGTCAACTCGGTTTTGCTCGTTGTCCTTGTTTACATTGCCAAATGCGTCAACGGCTTGCTGGCAAAAGTTAAACATGATCCCATTGCGCTCTATGTCTACTAACCGCTTAGTTTGATGGCAGAGCATGAGTGGCGAGAGATCGAAGGTTAATTTCACATTGGCATTAGGTGCAATAGTTTGGGCTATCACTAGGCTTTGTGGGTCTCTTACGCCTATGAAACCACATTCATTAAGAAATTTAGCGCAGACTTTTTCTGCTTCATGCGACTCAAATGGGCCAATACCCACACCCACTGCACGACTAGCTTTACGCCCTGCCAACTTAATCAGGTGGCGCTTCAATTCGATATCTTTAGTGCTATGTAACACTGAGCCACCACCAAATATCACTTTTTCACTTTGCAACGCATTCTTATAATGCAAAAGTCGCTGATGGCCACGAAAACGCGATTCAGACATAGCTTGAATGTCGCCAAATTCTACACATTTAATCAAACCTGCACTGCTGACTTTGTTATAGGTAGCACCGAGTAAATGGTGGCTGGCCCAACGCGTAGTATACAAAAGCACATCATCACCAGTGTTTTCCATGCCGTAATAGCCTGTAAGGTAAGCATGGTATGGTTTAAACATGTGATTCTCCGTTTCGTAAATTTTTAAAAGTGAAACCCAGCCAAAAAAAAGCAGGCCAATACAGGTATGCAAGAATTTCTAAGTTTTTAAAAAAGCTGTAGCAAGCAAACACAATTAACATACACATTGCAGTACGTGCCTGCACATTGTATGCCGAAAATACAATTAGGTAGATAAGGCTTAAAACCATTGGGATTACCAAGGTAAATAGCCTCACTAAACCCTTAACAAACAGTAAGCTTTACCAAGTATGATGTGAGCCTATTGATATAAACTCGACCAATTTAGGCCCTGATTCAACTTTGCCATGGCCCCACATCGGCGCCTCGTCGCGCCAGCGTTGTACGCCTAGGTTTTCTAAGGCTGTTCGCACTCTATTTGACGCAGGGCGTGCTTCTTTAACTTGCTGAAAGGCATCTATCACCGATTCGTAGATTGGCTCGCCTGACAACAAAATAATGGGTAACAGAAAACCAAGACCCAGTAATAACCGTGGGGTTTTCAACTGACGGGTAAACAAGAACAGCGGAATTATCATGATGAATATTGCCCAGCCCACTCGTGATTGTGATAGCAGCGCCATCACCACACAACCTGCTATGCTCCAGTTTCTCCATACGTTGTCCTTTTCTTGTAAGCAGAAAATCACAAAAATACAGTTCAAGAACCACACAGAAGATGCCCACGGCGCAAAAAACTGCCAGCAACCCACCCCTGTTTCAGGACTTAATCCGAACAAGCTAACCATAAAGAAGTTATCACCTGCCCCACCCAAAATTTGTAAGGGAGAAATAAACAACTGTCCTGGTAAACCTGCTACATATAGGATAAATGTGATTACGCCAAAGATAGCTGTGTGTTTACCAGCAACACACACGGCTCTGATTATCCTTTCAGGTTTGAGGTTAACAACCGCGCCTAATAATGGAAACAACCCCAATAAAGCCCACCCTTTAGCCCAACCCACTGTGCTTTTGATGGTTTGAGTGGTGCCTAACGACCAATCAGCGTGGCCCATCCCAAGCTAACAACAATTTACGGGAACATAGCTATTTTATTAATGTGATTAGAGGTTTGCATAATACAAAGATATTTTAAGTTGTTTTTGATTTGTAAAGTGCGAATTGCGAAGGGATTAGAGAGTAATATCAAGTGGATCAGTGAGGAGAATTGGCGATAAACAAGCTATAGGGTGACGACTTGTTTATCGCAGGTACTCATTTACTTAACAGTTAATACGCTCCTTTAGCGCCAATCACACAAGGTAAGGTTGCGAGTAATATTTTAATATCAAAACCGATGCTTTGCTGTTGCAGGTAACTGTCATCTAATGCAACTTGGGTATCAAAATCGGTATCCGCTCTTCCTGATACCTGCCACAAACCAGATAACCCAGGCATACCGTTAAGACGGCATAACGCTGAAGTAGGATAAGCGTTTACCTCTATAGCCAAGGCTGGACGAGGTCCGATTAATGCCATGTCACCTTTAACAATGTTAATTAACTGGGGAAGTTCGTCGATTGAGAACTTGCGAATAAATGCACCAACCTTAGAAATACGCGGGTCGTTTTTGTATTTTTTACAAATACCATCTCGGTCGCTAGTACTAGGATCAGGCTCAGAATAACGACTATCTAACTTTAAATACATCGAGCGAAATTTATACATTTTAAAATGGCGACCATATTTACCAATGCGGTCTTGGCTAAAAAAGCAACTGCCAGGGCTTTCTAAGCGAATAAGCAACATTACCGTCAATAACAAAGGTGACAAAATAATTAAGGCAGTCAAAGCTACAGAACGTTGTATAAACATGGGTACACCCTTGTGTTTACCGCTCAACTTTGATTGTTGGTTAGGCGTGATGAGTTCAGTGGCATAAACATACTGATCAGTAGTGGCAGTTAAAATTGTAGAAATAATCATGATTAAAATCCTCGATTTGCGCGGTTAAAAACAAAGGTGCTAATTAAAAACAGTGGAGTACTAATTACGAAGCGGTTAAGCTTATTTTTGGCTCTTGTATGAGTATCAATATCCACTCCAAACCTAATTCTCACATCCACATAGGTGCTATTGAAAGTTGTTGCTGGGCGTCATCGACATCACGACTTCTAACATTCAGAAAAAGTGGCTTAGTTGACATATCGTTCTCCAATCACGACTGACATTGATTTACCTATGGAATAGCTGTCTCACTAGGAGCTATTTAGTAGTCTCGTTGCGTATCTTGTGCCAACTTCAAAAAATAACCTAAGTCATTGTTATTTAGCAGATTTAATTTTTATGAGGAATTTTTCAGAATGGTTATTTTCATTTTAATAATGCAAATTAGAAATTTTTTCTATTACGAGAATAAGCGGTGACAAATTGCTATTGGCAGTATGTAGTCGTTCCTGGTTAAAATACTTGATATAAGCCGTGACATATTGCTTCATATGTTCGCGGGTCGTTTGCGCTATTTTTAATATCCAGTCATGTTTAACACTACCGAAGAATCGTTTCACCACCTTGTTGACCCAACACCCGCCTACATCGCCAATTGATGCATGAATACCAAAACCTTTGAGCAGTTTGTCAAAGAGCTGACTAGTGTATTGAGTGCCTCGTTCACTTTGAAATATGAGCTTTTTTGAGTTGTCTTAAATTTGCCGCACTAATAATAGCTTTGCTTATCAAATTCGTTGTCATAGACCTTTCTGCATGCCAACCAACGATTCGTCGTAAATATAAACCCGTCACAATCGCCAGATACATTCAACCTTCTGCTGTCCTTAAATAGGTAATATCACCAGCTCACATTTCATCAGGTGCCACCGGATTAAAGTTCTGGTTTAACAAATTATACTCCACATTATTGCTGTGTTTACGCGTTGTAGTTACTTTGTAAGCGAGTCGCTGATCCACTTTAAACTTAAATTTTTTCATTAGCTTACGTGTTAAATTTCGGCTGATGTTGAAGCCAACTTCATTCAGCTTTTTAGACAGTTCTCGACTGCCCAAACTATTCCTACTAGATTTGAACAGTACCTAGGCTTGGCAATACAGTGCCAGCTCTAGAGCGTTTATCAACCGCCCTGAACGTCTTGTCCAGGTATAAAAAGACAGATTTATCGTTCCACTTGCAAGAAAGGCTAAACGAGGTGGCGACTCAATTAAATCAAAGGCCGCGAAAGACATTGAAATTTAAAACACCATCAGACATGACTGAAAAATGTGTTGCGATGTTCACTTGAATCTATACTCGCCTTTTTTAATATCTATTTCTCCATGCATAATTCTTTATTTTCTTTACGCTGGCGTTTTAACTCATCACGCTCATCCTCTGCTATAGCTTTACCCGTTACTTGCTGCTCATGCGGTTCCTTCAAACGGTTCAGTAAACTGGTCGCTATTCCCAATGATTTAGCGGCATCTGCTGCCGAGTAACCTTGATCTAATACCAACACAAAAACTTCGTCTTTGAATTCTTTTGAATATTGTTTATAACTACGTTTATGCATTATTGATTAAACTCAGATAGGTGCAGGTAACAACGGTTAACAAAAGCAACAGATTGTTCAAAGAGAATGCGTTCCGTTGTTGAGCAGATATCTGACAATTTTTGACCTAACCCAGATTTACAACTAAGGGTGGTTGGATAGCCGTGAGGGCAGTGAAGATTGGGATGGGTATCTTCTTAATGTAAGCAGTAACAACATAGAATAGACTTGAAACATTAACATAAATACAGGCCAATGAATGCCCTGTATTTATGTCAGGTTATAAGCTAAACAATCGCCAAAACCAACCTTTGGATAGCTCTTCTTCACAAGTTTTTAATTGAGTTGCATACTTTAAGGAACGTGAATGTACAATTTTAGCAACGTTCTTAAGCCATGGTTTTTGATTATAACTGCCTCGACTATAGCCCCCCCCAGCCCTCGTGATAGTTAAGATACTGTAATTCTGCGTTCCATTTTGACACAGCGTTTATTTTATTGGTTTTATTAATAAACCACCCCATAAAATCCATAGCATCACCAAAGTCAGTTCTCTCAGCCCAAGAATTGTCTGTTTCACGCTTGTAATCTTCCCAAGTGGGTGTTTTAGCCTGAGAATAACCATAGGCACTGCTGATACGCCCCCAAGGTATCAAACCAAAAAATAAATAATCCTTGGGTGGACGGGCTTTTGCTTTAAAAGAACTTTCCTGATACATCATTGCCATAGGCACATGAATAGGTATGCCCCACTTCTCTTTCATGTCGATTGCAGTTTCAAACCAATCGCGTTTTTCAGTAAAAATATCACAAATATTACTAATATTTTGAGGCGGACTAGTAGTACAGGCTGCTAAAAATAGGGTGCTAGCCATAGTTATTAAAATAACTTTAAAAAAATGATTTTTATTTGTGAACTTTTGTTGCATAAACTACTCATAATTGGTGTGTTCTAGTTATTAAATGTTTTCCCTGGTAGTAGCTTTCAAGCCTGATTAATTTCAGGCTTTTTTTTTGCCTGAAATTAATCAGTTGTGGTAACTGCAAAATAACTACCTAGAAAATCATCGAAAGAAACATTGTCCTGCTGCTCAATAATACGTTGCTTATCTATAGATAATCTCGCATGTTCTGCCAATACCTCAGCATTCATAAATTCATAATCAGAATCTATCAATTGTTGTTTGTAATCTTCAGCCAAAGCTAAACCAAAGCTACCATTATCAGATTGCTGTCTAACTAGTCGCTCTAAAATTTTGGCTGAGGGAGTCAAACTAGGATCTATTATTTTTTGTTTTTCAAGCTCTAACGCAACTGAATAATCTGTGGTGCTATTCGCATTGTCTAAGACCAAAGCCACTTCTTGCATTTCAGAAAACATCTGTAATGCCCAGGTAGATAAACCTATTGGTTGTTGCACATTTAAAAGCATTAACTCAGGGTCTCGCCCGTGATCGACAACCGCACTTAAATTGACTTCAGTTTCATGATACTGCTCTGCATCCATCATCGCACTTGGTTTGGTAACACAATACAATAAAAACACATCAAGAAAATAAAATTGATTTTCCTCAATGCCTATTGCACTAAATGGATTAACGTCTAATGCTCGAATTTCTACGTAGCTCACGCCTCTTTTATCTAAGGCATCAGAGGGTTTTTCTAACGACTGAGTTGGCTGTTTGGGTCTAATAGGTGAATACAACTCATTTTCAATCTGCAATACGTTAGCATTTAACTGTTGCTTCTTTCCATCTTTGCTGGGTATATATTTTTGGAAAGCCTCAGACGGCTGGTTAATCGCGGCTTTTAACGATGCAATATAACTATCTACATTATTGTAACAAATATTTAAACCCGACTGTGCACTATTGGTGTATCCCAAATCACTCATTCTAAGGGATGTGGCGTAAGGTAAATAATAAGTGCCACTGCCCAATTTCTTAAAAGGTAGATCAGTTTTTTTCCCTTTGATAAACGATCCACAAATTGCAGGAGAAGCACCATACAGGTAGGGTATTAACCAACAAAAGCGGCGATAATTTCTGATTAAAGCAAAATATGCGGCAGAAATAGTGTGTTTATTGGCTTTTTCATCAGATTTTTCTAATGATGTTTTTTCTAACCATTTTTGCCAGAATTCGTCTGGAAGAGAAAAGTTAAAATGTACCCCCGATATAGCTTGCATCATACTGCCATAGCGGTTTTTTAAACCTACTCGATACAGCGTTTTCATTTTTCCTACATTGGATGTTCCAAAGTTAGCGATAGGGATGGCATCTTGATTTTCGATAAAACAAGGCATACTCATAGGCCATAAACGTTCATCACCCATATTGGACACGGCAAATTTATGCACATCATTTAACTGCCCGAGAGTTTTTTGCACAGATACCTCTGGCGGTGTAATAAATTCCAGTAACGATTCAGAAAAATCAGTCGTAATAAACTCATGGGTCAAGGCTGACCCCAATGCCTCTTGATGAGGGCTCTGTGCCAAACCGCCGTTTGGATTGATACGCAAGGTTTCACGCTCTATCCCATGACGAATGCCCGTTAAGGTTTGTGCAACTGCTTGGTCTTGTAATACAATTAATCGCTCTGAAAAAGATGTCGGTTTTACTTGCAAAATACTATCCAACTAAAATAAAAATAAACAACTTGTGACTTCTAGTCTACCTGCAGTTCTTAAATAAAGTAACTAAGGTATATGGGAAATTTACATCGAGTAACAAATACCCCATATTGTTTGCTAAAATATACAAAACTAATATCATGTAATGAATTTATATATTCGACCACATTGGAGGAAACGCTATTTTGTATGGTTCTGTTCCATGTACTTTTGATGCCCAATTTGCAATAAATCAGTTTAGCGGTAATAAATTTTTACTGGTTCAAATTTTAGAAAAATTTATTAAAGAGTATCAGCATTTTGATACATTGATCACAGAACAACTTCAACAAGAGGACTTGCAATCAGTCAAAAAACAATTGCATACCTTAAAAGGTGTCAGTGGTAATTTAGGTATGAAGGCCTTGCACCAGGCTTGTAAAAATTTAGAAGAAAACTTAGTTAACCCAAAAATCGAATATACCTTAGAAAATCTTTTGCAGGTTTTTAAACAAACCTTAACCTTAATACAAAGTTTTTCCGCAAAAAATGGTGTTGAAGACATCCCTGACATTGCCCCACAAAAAGATAGAAAAGCATTACTGATCGCTGCATTAAAGCAAAATATGTTTATTTCTGAGAGTGAGATTAAAAGTTATGGTCAATCATTAGATTTGTCGACTGAAAAATTAAGTGAACTGAAACAGGCTATTGATAATTTGGATTATTCCAACGCCATTGCACTGTTGGAGTAATTATATATTTTGTTAAATTTGATAGATATTTTGTTTGATCATCCTGATTTTGTGGTGGTCAACAAACCCAGCAATATTTCTGTTCAAAATGAGTTTCACCAATCAGGTCTTTTGCCAATCCTTTGTCAACAACTTAAAGTTGAAAAATTATGGTTGGTACACAGATTGGACAAGGTAACTTCTGGTATTTTAATCCTAGCCAAACACTCACAAGCTGCAGCTGTGTTTGGCCAATTATTTGAGCAAAAACAAATAGAAAAGTACTACTTGGCTATCTCAGCGAAAAAACCCAAGAAAAAACAAGGTACCGTCAAAGGCGGCATGAAAAAAGTTCGAGATGGTAAGTGGATGTTGGAAAGTAGTGATACTGCTGTGGCTATTAGCCAATTTTTTAGTTTCTCCATTTACCCAGGTATTCGATTGTTTTTGGTAAAACCTCTTACTGGCAAGACACATCAAATTCGGGTTGCCTTGAAAAGTATAGGCAGTCCTATCTTAGGGGATGAGTTATACAAAGGGACGAGCTCTGACCGCACTTACCTTCATGCTTATTGCATTCGTTTTAATTATCAAGAGCAACCCATTTGCATCATGTGCCCTCCAAATAAAGGCGATGTATTTGTGAGTGATAATACAAAGCAGCAAATCGCCAGTTTAGTATCACCTTGGACACTCAAATGGCCAAAGATCACGTTGACCCAACAACATGCAGGTTAAATCTAGGCTTAGATTTCCTAAATTAGCGATTGTTGGTAAGGGTGCTATCGGCGGATTAGTAGGTTTTAAGTGCCACCAGCTTGGCTATGATTATCAGCACTTAATAAAAAATCAATCGCAGCCACCAATTAAGGTAACCGATATAGCGGGTCTGTATCATAGTTTTACACCCAATGCCTGTGTAATAACTAAGCCTGCCCCATTTGATTTACTGATATTACCCGTCAAAGCTTACCAAGTTATGTCAGTGCTAGAGCAATTAGCACCTTTTATTCAACCGAAACATATTATAATGCTACTGCATAACGGTATGGGTACCATAGAGCAGGTTAAAAATAAGCACCCTAACAATCCATTGGTCGCTGCCACCACCAGTTATGGAGCGTTGAAACCTGATGCAAACAGCCTGATAGAAACGGGTTTAGGTCAAACTCATCTCGGCTGGATTGGCACAGTTGATTCAACGTTAAAACAATCAGTAGAGCCCATACTTTCATCCCTACTACCACCAAGTAACTGGCATCAAGATATTGGTTTAGCATTATGGAAAAAGTTAGCCATCAATGCGGTGATTAATCCCCTTACCGCAATTCACAACATAAAAAATGGCGGGCTGATGGATACAAAATATAACGTCAACATTACTAATATTTGTTTTGAAGTCTCACAGGTGATGAGAGCACTTGATTACCCGATGGACAGCGCTGAACTAGTTAAAATTGTACATCAAGTGATAACAGCCACAGCTAACAACTTCTCATCAATGCATCAAGATCTGAAGTTCAAACGTCATACAGAGGTAGAGTTTATTAATGGTTATGTCACCTCTAAAGCTGCAGAGCTAAATATAGAGGTGCCACATAATCTACGTTTACTTGAGCAAATAAAGCAACGAGAATAACAACCCAGGCTGCTCTGATGCTTCTGTTAAAACACCCTAAACCATCCCCTAAACCTTTGTTGCAATAATCCTTTAAAGCGATTTCTTTATGCTTTGGATGCCTTCAATAGATAAGCACAAACGGTTTACCATCAGTTTCTTCATACAACAAGCGGGCTTTCTTATATTCATGCAGTTGTGAATATATAAAACCTCTGCGTTTTGTATTCGTTATTCTGCTGGTACTTCTGGCTTCATATGCGGAAACAAGATCACGTCTTTGATCGTTGGGCTGTCAGTAAATAACATCACCAAACGGTCTATGCCTATTCCCTCACCGGCTGTTGGCGGAAGGCCATACTCCAAAGCACGAATGTAATCTTCGTCAAAGTGCATAGCTTCATCGTCGCCAGCGTCTTTTTCTTCAACTTGTTTGCGGAAACGGGCAGCTTGGTCTTCAGAGTCATTTAATTCCGAGAAACCGTTAGCCAGTTCACGCCCCCCCACAAAAAACTCAAAACGGTCAGTGACAAAACTGTCGTTATCGTTCCTGCGTGCTAGCGGCGATACTTCCCAAGGGTAAGCGGTGATAAAGGTAGGCTGATCGAGTTTCTCTTCAGCCGTTGCTTCGAAAATTTCACACAAATATTTGCCTGCACCCCAAATCCCGTCGACTTCTGGCTCTTTAATATGCAGCTGCTTAGCCATGACTTTAAGCTCGGCTAAATGGTTTTCAGGATCATTAATCGCTTCAACATTAGCTTCAGGCCAATATTTGACAACGGCATCATTCATGGTTAAACGAGCAAATGGCTGGCCAAAATCGTAGTTTACTTCACTGACTATATTGCCTTCAGCATCTTTAGTGGTGTTTTTAATGATGGTGGTACCCAACACGTCTTGAGCCACTTTGCGTAACATCTCTTCGGTTAAGTTCATCAAATCATGATAATCAGCATAGGACTGATAAAACTCTAGCATAGTAAACTCAGGGTTGTGCCTAGTAGACAGGCCTTCATTTCTGAAGTTACGGTTAATTTCGAACACACGCTCAAAACCACCCACCACTAAACGTTTAAGATAGAGTTCAGGAGCAACACGTAAATACATATCAATATCAAGTGCGTTGTGATGAGTGGTGAAAGGTTTAGCGGTTGCTCCGCCTGGTATCACTTGCAACATGGGAGTTTCCACTTCCATAAAATCACGTTCAATTAAAAAATTACGAATACCGCTGACCACTTTACTGCGGATCATAAAAGTATCACGGGTTTGCTGATTAGTGATCAAGTCCACATAACGTTGACGATATTTTGTTTCTTGATCAGCCAAACCGTGAAACTTTTCTGGTAATGGACGCAATGATTTAGTCAGCAGTTGATATTCAGCCATGTCGACATACAAATCACCTTTACCTGATTTGTGTAATACACCTTTCACACCAATGATGTCACCGATGTCTAAGCTACCATAACGTTCTTTAATATCTCTTTGGGTATCTTTGGAAGCATAAGATTGGATCCGACCAGTCATATCTTGCAACAACAAGAATGGTCCACGCTTAGCTAAGATACGCCCCGCAATACTCACTACTTCCCCAAGCTCTTCTAAAGCCAGTTTTTCATGTTCACCAAAGGCTTGTTGTAATTCATCACTGTAAAATTCACGACGAAAATTATTGGGGAAACCATTTGATGGGCAATTCTCGCGAATTTGCGCAAGTTTAGCGCGGCGCTCTGCAATCAATTTGTTTTCATCTTGGGTGTGTTCAGTCATCGTCATTTCCAAATTTGGTTTACTGTTACTTGTTTATGGCTATTTATTTAAGGCATTTGTCTAAGATTAAAGCCCAGATTTTAAACTAGCTTGTATAAATTTATCTAAATCGCCATCTAAAACGGCTTGAGTATTGTGGCTTTCTACCCCGGTTCGCAAATCTTTAATGCGCGAGTCATCCAACACGTACGAACGTATCTGGCTGCCCCAACCAATGTCTGACTTGCCATCTTCCATGATTTGTTTTTCTTCGTTTTGCTTTTGCATTTCATATTCATAAAGTTTGGCTTTTAATTGTTTCATAGCCTGTGCTTTATTTTTATGTTGTGAACGGTCGTTCTGACACTGCACCACAATATTTGTGGGTTCATGAGTTATACGCACCGCAGAATCAGTTCGGTTAACGTGCTGTCCACCTGCGCCCGATGCTCGATAAGTATCAATGCGTAAATCAGATGGATCGATTTCGATTTCAATATCGTCATCCACTTCTGGATAAGCAAATGCAGAGGCGAACGAAGTATGCCTGCGGCTACCAGAATCAAAAGGTGATTTTCGTACCAAACGATGCACCCCAGTCTCAGTGCGTATCCAGCCAAAAGCATATTCACCACTAAAACGAATTGTGGCACTTTTTATGCCCGCCACGTCACCATCAGAACATTCAATTAACTCAGTTTTAAATCCGTGGGCTTCACCCCAACGTAAATACATGCGAAGTAACATATTCGCCCAATCTTGGGCTTCGGTACCACCTGATCCTGACTGAATATCAATGTATCCATCGTTAGCATCATTGGGCCCAGAAAACATGCGCCTAAACTCTAAGGTTTCGAGTTTTTTAATCAGTTCGGCTAATTCAGACTCCGCTTCATCAAAGGTTTCTTGATCTTCGGCTTCAACAGCTAATTCAATTAGTCCAGCCACATCTTCTGAGCCTTGCTCAAGATGAACTATGGTTTCGACCACTAACTCTAACGCCACTTTTTCTTTACCTAAGGCTTGGGCGCGAGCAGGTTCGTTCCACACTTCTGAACTTTCTAACTCGCGATTAACTTCTTCAAGGCGTTCTTTCTTTTGATCATAGTCAAAGGTACCCCCGAAGCGAATCGGCGCGTTGTTTTATATCCGCTAACGCATTATGTACTGGGTTGATTTCAAACATAAATAATTGGGTTTTACTCGAAATAAAAAGACTATAATTTTAACGGATTTTACGTGCTAATAATAGGGAGAGTCATAGAATTAAGTGAGCAAACTTATTGTTTTGTCGTTAGTTCTTTAGATTGAGATTGAGGTTTGTCTTTTTCAGAATACCAATGCCCCATAAAATCAGCATAAATAGCTTGTTCAATTTCTATCGCTCGTTCAGTAGGACAAAAAATAGTAATTCCGATTTCTGTATCTCCAAGTTCAGTGGTTGATACTTTAATATGTGGGTCGGGACCAGCGATGGTAATGTCTAAACGTCTTTCAATCATTTGATTATAACGCACTGCTACATCGTAAAAATCTGCGCAATAAGATTTTGCGTTCTCGACTATTTTATCAATAAACACAAAGGGATTGACACTCTGGTCCCTGGTAATAATAAAATGATGTGTGGCATAACGTTTTAAAAAATTTAAGTTTTTGATTGGGCTAGTCATCAATTTATTATTAGGGATAAATAATGTTTTACCTGTGTATTCGTAACTCTTAATGTTGACTTCTAATAATGTGGTTTTTATCCAATCTGTAGCCGAAACCTCGCCAACAAAATGCTCGACTTCAATCCAGTCGCCTATACGAAAAGGCCGAGTTGAAACTAAATAGAAAAAACCAATAACACATTGAATGAATTCTCGGGTCGCCAAGACAATAGCTACAGAAAAAGCAGCAATTGAAAATGCGAATGTTTGCATCTCTCGAGCCCAAAGGCTAAACAATGAAACGAGTAGTACAAAATTTAAAAAGTTTTTAACATTGTTAACTAAATCTCTTCTGTCTTCACCTTTATTTTTAGCGTATTTACGTACCAGTTTTACGAGTACATATTTCGTCAGCAATGCCAAAAATGTGACAGATATGGTTAACATCAGTTTGTTTTCAAAAAAGTGCTTTACAGATTCCATATAGAATACTTAGCTTTAATGGGTCTAAAATGCAGAGTATACACAACTATGAATAAGAGAATATATTGATTACTCTTTCATATAAAAATAACACTTTACCTTAAGCATAGGCTCCGAGTAACATGCAAAAAATTTAGCATCATTGGACGCCTAACATGCGTATTGCCATTTTGTCTCGTAACCCAAAACTTTATTCGACTCGCCGCTTAGTTGAGGCCGGGACAGCCCTTGGCCATCAAGTCGATGTAATTGATACCATGCACTGTTATATGGATATTACTAGCAGTCGCCCTTCAGTCAGATATAAAGGTAAACCCTTACCTTATTATGACGCCGTTATACCCAGAATAGGTGCATCGGTAACGTTTTATGGCACCTCTGTAGTGAGGCAATTTGAAATGATGGGCACCTTTAGTATTAACGAATCAGTGGCCATTAGCCGCTCCAGAGACAAACTTCGATCACTGCAACTATTATCCCGAAAAGGCATAGGCATGCCTCGAACAGGCTTTGCTCACCACCCCGACAAAATTGACGATTTAATCAAAAATGTCGGTGGTGCACCCGTGGTAATTAAGTTACTTGAAGGAACGCAAGGCATAGGAGTAGTGTTAGCCGATACTCAAAAAACAGCAGAAGCTATTATTGAAGCCTTTATGGGCTTAAACGCCAACATTTTAGTCCAAGAATATATCAAAGAAGCAGGCGGTGCCGATATCCGATGTTTAGTGGTAGGTGGTAAAGTCATTGCAGCAATGAAACGACAAGCTGCAGAAGGAGAATTCCGTTCAAATCTACATAGAGGTGGTTCTGCAAGCATAGTCAGACTATCGCCTGCGGAACGTAAAACTGCCATTGATGCAGCAAAAACTATGGGCTTAAATATGTGTGGGGTTGATATCTTACGTGCCAACTCTGGACCGGTGGTCATGGAAGTTAACTCTTCACCGGGCTTAGGTGGTATTGAAACCGCTACAAATAAAGATGTCGCCAGTATGATTATTCAGTTTTTAGAAAAAAACGCCAAACCCAATAACAACAAAACACGAGGGAAAGGCTAAATGCAAGTACTTGAAATTGGAGGCGTAAAAATAAAACCAGGTGAAACAAAACGTATAGAACTGCCTATGCCACCTCTTTATACTGATACCCGAATGTCGATGCCAGTCCATGTGCAAAGGGGTAAACGAGATGGCCCGACTATGTTTGTCAGTGCCGCTGTGCATGGCGATGAACTCAACGGTATTGAAATCGTCAATCGATTACTGAAAAGTAAATCAATCAAGTTTTTACGAGGCACACTTATCGCAGTGCCTATCGTAAATGGTTATGGAGTGCTCAGTCAAAGTCGCTACTTACCTGATCGAAGGGATCTTAATCGTAGCTTCCCTGGCAGCCCAAAAGGTTCTATTGCCGGGAGACTGGCGCACTTATTTTTGAATGAAATAGTATCCAAGTGTGATATTGGTATTGACTTACACACAGGTGCGATTCATCGCAGTAATCTTCCTCAAATCCGTGCAAACTTAGACGACGCCGAAACATTCGCCATGGCAGAATCGTTTGGTTTACCTGTTTTACTCAATGCCGACATCCGACCTGGCACACTCAGGCAAGCAGCAGAGAATTTAGGCGTAAAAATGATCCTATATGAAGCTGGAGAAGCCCTTAGGTACGATGAATATTCTATACGTGCTGGGGTGAAGGGGATTATCAACGTGATGCGTGAAGTCGGTATGTTAAATAAGCGCCAACGCAAAGGTCATAAAATATCTAAGTTTGTTGCTCGCCAAAGTGGTTGGGTACGTGCAACAGAAAGCGGCTTTGTCAGTCACATTGCACAGTTAGGTGATCACGTTAATAAAGGTGGGGTACTGGCCATTATTGCCGACCCTTACGGTACAGAGTTAAGTAGAGTGCTTTGCCCCGAAGAAGGTGTGGTCATAGGCAAACAAAACATTCCATTGACCCAAGAAGGCGAAGCTATGTACCACATTGCCTATTTTAGGAAACCTGATTCAGTCGCCGAACATCTTGAGCTTTTGCAAGACAACTTGGTGTTAGATGAACCCTCCATTGTTTATTAAAGAGTGACATTTATAATGAGTGACAAACATTTAGTAGGCGCATTAGAATTATGTGATCTACCACAACTTTATTTAACAAGCTTAGAAGCAAGAGTCGATACCGGAGCCACAACATCTTCACTGCATGTTGATAATATCGAAGAGTTTAATAAGAACTCAGAGCTTTGGATCCGATTTGATATTCATCCAGACTCACATGATGTGAATCAAGTAGTACAACGTCAAGCCAAAGTTAAAAGTGTACGTAAGGTTAAAAGTTCAAATGCTACTTACCAAAAACGCCACGTAATCGAAACTGAAATATTTATTGCCGGTATGCATTGGAGTATCGAGCTCACACTCACAGACCGCTCAGAAATGAAATATCTTATGCTACTTGGCAGAGAAGCCATGTCTGGGCGTTTAATTGTTGACCCTGAACACGAGTTTTTACTAGCCGAGTAAGCCAATATATTGGTATTGAAAATATACTGGCTCAGACCTGACTAACATTTTAACTGAGTTTAACTTTTAACTTAGTTAGAGTTTCAGCCAACTCCTTTCCGAGAGATTTTAAGGCTTTTTCTGTTTTTTCATCGGTGACATTGCCTTGTTCATCAAACAACTTAAATGCACCACCTACCGCTTTTTGTGATGGGAGCACCATGGTCCCAATATTTTCCAATAACATACGCAAGGTCACCAGAACTCGTATACCACCCAAAGCACCAGGTGATGCTGCCATAATCGCAGCAACTTTACCTCGATAAGCTGCCATGGGAGCCTCATCACTGCTTTTTCTGGAAGCCCAATCAATCGCATTTTTAAATAGGCTACTGTAAGAACTATTATATTCTGGAGATGAAATTAAAAAACCATCATGATTGATCAGCAACTCTTTAAAAGCTTGAGCTGCAACAGGCATGCCTTGCTCTGCTTCTAAGTCTTCATTAAAAATAGGCAAGTCATAATCTTCCAAATTGACTATCGTTACCACAGCACCGGCCTCTTCTGCACCTTTAGCTGCAACAGCTACGACTTTTTTATTAACTGAGTTTTTTCTACCACTGCCTGCAAACGCTAAAATTTTTACCATGTTGGTGTTCTCATTTGATGTAAATATTATTATAAAGCAGATACCAATATATCAGCATTTAGGTCTATTTTACTTTTTCAGTCTACAAAAATAGTAAACCCGCCAATGGCGGGTTTTGTTTTAAACACTCTCACTGGTTGCTAAAAGCTTACATCTTTTCCATAGTCTCGATACCTAACAAGTCCAAACCTGATTGCAAGGTTTTAGCGGTCAACTGAGCTAACATCAGACGACTATTTTTAGTTTGCTCATCAATATCATCTTTTAAAATTGGACAAGCTTCGTAAAAACTCATAAACAAACTGGCTAACTCATATATGTAAGTACAAAGCACATGAGGTGTTGCTTCGCTTGATACTTGTTTAATAGCTTCAACAAATTGCATTAACTTGACTGCTAGAAGTTGTTCTTGCACCTCTTTAAGCTGAATATCCGCTTGTAAGTTCACATCATCAGCATGAGCTTTTCTGAATATACTTTGTACACGTGCGAAGGCATATTGCAAATAAGGAGCGGTATTGCCTTCAAAACTGAGCATAGTGTCCCAGTTAAAAATGTAATCTGTTGTGCGATTTTTACTGAGATCGGCATATTTGACAGCACCAATACCCACCTTGTCAGCGATGGTTTTACGCTCTTGTACTGACAAATCAGATTCACGTTTATTAATCAGAATTTCAGCTCTTTCAATGGCTTCTTCTAATAATTCGGCCAACTTAACGGTTCCACCAGAACGGGTTTTAAAAGGTTTACTATCGCTACCTAACATCATACCAAATGGGCAATGTTCATAACTTTGTTGTGCATTAATAAATCCTGCTTTACGGGCAACAATTTCTGTTTGTTTAAAATGCAAAGCTTGACGGACATCTGTAAAAATCAATGTACGATCGGCGCCTAATACACCATTGCGATATCGAATAGCCGCTTGATCGGTAGTAGCATACAAATACCCACCACCAGATTTTTGCACTATATAGGCAGCCGGGTTGCCTTCTTTGTCAGCCATTTCCTGCAAAAATGCGACTTGTGCACCTTGACTTTCGACTACGATACCAGAAGCTTTAAGCTCTGCGACCGTTGCTGCCAAATCATTGTTGTATGCACTTTCACCCATCACATCGCTGCGCTTGAGGCTTACATTAAGCTTGTCATACACTTCTTCGCTGTGGGCGATAGATACATCAATAAAGTTTTGCCATAACAGCATACACTGGGCATCGCCGCCCTGTAACTTCACCACATAATCTCGGGCGCGATCGGCAAAACCCTCTTCATTATCAAAGCGAACTTTCGCAGCTCGGTAAAAATCTTCTAAATCAGATAATGCGGTTTCGGCTACTTCATTAGCGACTAACTTGTCATTTAAGTGCGCTAGTAACATGCCAAATTGTGTCCCCCAATCACCCATATGATTTTGACGAATAACTTTATGACCTAAAAATTCTAGCGTTTTAGCCACGGCGTCACCAATGATGGTGCTGCGTAAATGTCCAACGTGCATTTCTTTAGCCAGGTTAGGCGCTGAGTAATCTACCACAACAGTTTGTTGCTGCTCTGCTTCGATGCCAAGACGAATGTCAGCATTAGCTGTTTGTAGTTGCTGGGCAAGCCACTGGGGTTTTAGGTAAACGTTAATAAAACCTGGACCCGCAACTTCGAGTTTTTCTGCTTCGTCATCTAAATCGACTGCATCCACAATTTTTTGAGCAATATCACGAGGGTTTTGTTTGAGCACTTTTGATAGAGCCATAGCCCCATTGAACTGATAATGCCCAAACCCAACACGGGTGCTGCGACTAAGTGGGACTAACGCGTCTTCTGGTGCGCCTATGGCAGTAAGCGCGGCTTTAAATTTTGCTAGTAAAAATGTGTGTAAGTTCATGTCTGCTCTTGTTTAAAAATGCTTCAGGCTGCTAAAAACACCTTAGTGCTCTCTGGTAGTATGAAATTCAATATCAGGGTAACGCTCTTTGGCTAAAGCCAAATTCACTCTAGTGGGTGCAATGTAAGCCAAATTGTCACCACCATCTAATGATAAATTAACTTCTGCTTTGCGTCTGAATTCGTCGAGCTTTCTTGGGTCTTTAGATGTCACCCACTGTGCTGTATAGACGTTAATATGTTCATACATTGCATCAACGTTGTACTCAACTTTTAAACGAGCCACCACCACATCAAATTGCAATACGCCGACAGCCCCAACTATCAAATCATTATTTTGTAAAGGCCTAAATACTTGAACAGCGCCCTCTTCGGCTAATTGAATCAACCCCTTTTGCAATTGTTTTTGTTTAAGAGGATCTTTTAATCGAATACGCTTAAATAATTCTGGGGCAAAATTAGGAATACCCGCAAAGCGGTATTTTTTCGCCTGCAGTAAACGTATCGCCAATCTGAATAGAGCCGTGGTTATGCAAACCAATAATGTCACCCGCATAGGCCTCTTCCAACAACTCTCGGTCGCTGGCTAAAAAAGTCACAGCATCTGAAATTCTCACATCTTTGCCTATGCGGCTATGGTGCATCTTCATGCCTTTCTCGTATTTACCCGATACTATGCGGCAAAATGCGATACGGTCGCGGTGTTTAGGATCCATATTGGCTTGAATTTTAAATACAAAACCACTGAATTTTTGTTCACTAGATTCGACCTTGCGTTTCACTGGTTTCACGTCCTTGGGGTAATGGTGCCCATTCGACTAAACCATCAAGCATATGATCAACACCAAAGTTCCCCATGGCAGTGCCAAAAAATACAGGGGTTAATTCTCCGGCCAAAAATTCATCCTGATTAAATTCGTGGGATGCACCTTTCACCAGTTCGAGCATATCGCGTATTTCTTCGGCGTAAACACCGATGGCATCATCTAATTCAGGATTATGTAAACCTTTAACAACACGCACTTCTTGAATGGTGTGGCCTAAACCTGTTTGATAGAGATAAGTTTCATCTTTGAGCAGGTGATATACACCTTTAAATTCTTTGCCCATGCCAATTGGCCAAGTGATAGGCGCACATTTTATATTGAGCACTTTTTCAACTTCATCTAATAAATCGATAGGATCACGCGTGTCCCTATCGAGTTTATTCATAAAAGTAATAATGGGAGTATCACGTAAGCGGGTGACGTCCATTAATTTTATGGTGCGGGCTTCTACACCTTTTGCCGCGTCAATGACCATCAAACAAGAATCGACAGCAGTTAATGTACGATAGGTATCTTCTGAGAAATCTTCATGCCCTGGAGTATCTAATAAGTTTACTGTGCATTCACGATACGGAAATTGCATCACTGAGGTCGTGACAGATATGCCTCGCTCTTTTTCCATTTCCATCCAATCAGACTTAGCATGTTGTCCTGACTTTTTGCCTTTTACCGTACCGGCTTTTTGTAAGGCATTACCGAACAACAATACTTTTTCGGTGATAGTAGTTTTACCCGCATCGGGGTGAGAGATAATCGCGAAAGTGCGGCGTTTTATCAACTTCTTGTTGGAAAGACATGGAATACTCTTAAGTTACTGGTTACTAAATAATTTGGGCACGCATTGTATATGACTCCAATAAAAAAGTCGCTGATCTGTTGTCATTTAGTAGCTTTGTATATTGTTTAATAAGGTTTCATAATTTTGAACATAAAAAAGGCCTTTATCGGCACTGTTTATTATTAACGTTTCTATTTACTCAAACCAATGTTTAAATTACATTCAATATAATGAGAATTTTTACGTTGCACCTTAAAATAACTAATATTCACATTTTACCATCAAGAAACGTTTTATCATGTCACGTAAAAAATTTAGTCGCGCTCAACTCAAATCAGTGTCCAGGGAAGCTGTTTATACCCAAGAAAAGCTGGCTCAACGAGTGGGCACAAGCGGTAAAACTGTCTCTTCTATCGAAGATGACAAACCTAAAAGCAGGAATTATTAATAAGAATTAATTCAATATTTTCTGCTGTTTCGATAATAAGATTAAGTCAAAAATGTATATTTATGGTTCGAACGTAAGAAAAGTGTGTCTTGTATGCAGGTTAACCACAGTTAAAATGGCAAAACTTGTTAACGTTAAAACTCGTAAAACCTACGAAAATTCGGAGAAAAATATTGGTGCGCCGAATATGAACCAATTTATTGCTATGTGTGTGGGCTGTAACTACAACCATGCTAATTTTGTAAAATTAGCAGTTGAACGTCAAGACATGTCAGAAAGTCTAAATATAACTGCTGCAAGTTGTTAAGATATACGTGGGGGCTTGGTCCCCCTCTTATCATCATTTTGAACAATGCCTCATTATTATGTTTTAGATTACTCAATCTTTACCCTAAATAACAACACATAATCAAAGCATCTTCTTTACCTTTTGCGCTTGGGTAATAATCCACTCGCTGCTCGACCAAAATAAAACCAGCATTGTCATAAAGATTAATGGCAGCAGCGTTAGATTCACGTACCTCAAGCCAAATTTGTTGAATATTATTTTGGTTGCATTGTGCCATAAAGTGTTGCAACAAGGATTGCCCTAAACCCTTGCCTTGATGCGCAGCGCTGACCACAATGTCCCATCAAGGTCACTTCATCGAGAACTGTCATACCAATATAATAACCTAATGGCTGATTATATTGATTGAGTGAGTAAGCAAAATAGGGCTTAGTTAAACAGTCTTCAAAGATCTTACGGGACCAAGGTGAAAACTGTCCTTGTTTATGCAAATCAAAATAAGGATCACTGTTTTGAGCCGTTAATGGGGAGAATTGTGATTTCATCTAAATGCGTGAGCCCCCTATTTGGTTAATTTGATTCAAGAAGTAAAGCGCCTTGTAATTCCAACCAAAGCTGCTTTTTAGTATCACCGTGCTGTAAATCGATTAAAGCGGGTGTAATCAGTTTTTTTTTGCTTAAAACTAACCTTTTCGCCTTGTGCCCAACTTAGGGGATAAGCTGAATAGTGACTCAGTTGTTCGTTTGAAATATGTTTTTGTGGCTTAGCTTCTAAGTCCAAGGCGATTAATACATCGGTAAAAACTTGAAATTTGGTTTCACTTGGGGGGAAAGTCACTAGAACAGCATCAATGGCTTCACTTGTTCGTGTTTGAGCTTTGAGTTGTTTTAACTTAGCTAAGGCATCATCTTTTGATCTGACCACAGATGAAGAAGTCATAACGTCAGGGGGTTGGTTGTCGGCCTTTACTTGAGTTTTCTCTTCACTGGCTAACTGCCATGACGATATACCCATTTCATTCAAAATGGCGTGTTGATAATCACTTAATGCAAGATAAAAGGATTTTTCCATTTCAACAGATTAACATGAATTTACTTTAGATAAGTTAGCTTTAATACTTGTGGCAATTAATAAAATTACGACTAAGAAATATCGAGTTTGACAAAATTTGGCAGGGGTGGAGGGATTCGAACCCCCAACCATCGGTTTTGGAGACCGCTGTTCTACCAATTCGAACTACACCCCTGCTGACCGACTGAATTATACTGACGGGAATCGAAAGGTAAAGTGATTTTGCTTTTACTATAGACATCTAACGAACAACTGCACATTTAATAAACTATCCGTATCAAAAGTACCTTAAATTGACTGACTAGCAGCCTTGTACCAAAGCTTATTGGTTAATTCGACTAGGGGTTTCATAATGGTTACTTTAGCAATCACCTCAGATAAACGTTGCTCACTATATTGTGCATAGGAGACACATAAGCTAGTTTCATCCGTTAAGCTAAAACCGTTTACAATAATACATGATGCGAGATCGAAATACGGGCAAGATATAGCGCAGTATTCCCAATCAAAAAATTTACTGGGCACAGAATGAGTGACATGAGATAAAGCCAAATCGTTGTGACAAAACACCGCTTTAGTTGAGCAAGCTTGCTGCCAAATAACCCCATAACTATCGACAATTTGCTGTTCTGAAGCTGAAATTGGCACATTAAGCAAACTCATATAATGTTGCCATTGGCTGGGCAAATCTAGTTCTGGGGCATTAATCTTAGTGTTATGTATTATTGATAACGCAGAAGCTAAGCTTTTGGTAATGGTTAGGTTAGATATATCTGCCTGATCTAAGGTGGGGGTATCCAGCCATTGGTCAATTTGAAAATTCAGTGACGTTGAAAGATAGATTGGCTTTACTGCAAGCCCTTTTTCAGCAAGGGCCAGTTGAATATCAAAGAGCCTTTTTCTATCTAACAACGTGATTGTATCTGACTCAAAAGTTTTGACAAAATAATTTTTGTTGGATGTTTCAAGGCGATAACTGCTATTTATGGTTCCTCCATTAACAGGTTTTAGATGAAAGTCTGATTCAACACACTCCAAATTTTCTAACTCAGCCTCCAGCATGATCTTTAAATCGCTCATAGAGCCTCTGTCTGACCTTTTAATTTAACAGGTTCTAAACGCCATTGAATAAAACCATAAACCGCAAATCCGCTGTAACATAAAAATAAGACACCTGTTAACACTAAATCGTTAGCAAAGTAGAGATAGGCTGCAAAGAGGTTAATGATAATCCAGTACAACCAATTCTCCCGTACTTTATGGGCCATTAGCACAGTTGTGAAAACACTAAAAACGGTTATAAATGCATCTAAATGTATATAATTTGCATCCAGCACAGTACTCGCAAAATGACTCAGTAATAGAGCCCCAATGATCATCCCTGTAATACAAATCACATGCCGATATATCGGCCAGCTTTTTACAAACACAGTATCAGCATGATTACCGCGCCACTTTAACAAGCCATAAACAGCCATAATCAAGTAATAAAAATTGAGACCCGTGTGAAAAGGTAAAGACACGCTCCAAAACAGCCAGGTATATATTCCTGTGCTCACCAAAGCACAGGGCCAACACCAGATATTTTGCCTAGCCGCCAGCCATACATAAGCCAGAGCTAAAGCCACTGCTAAGCCTTCCAAAAAAGGGGTTGCGACTAGTTGTCCTAGAAAATTTTCCATTAAATTTCAGTACTCATCTTGTCACCATTTAAAAACTTGCAGACAAATATTGCCTGTCCTATTTTTTGATGACTATGTTGCATTTCTTCGGCTAGCAACTGCATAGTAGGGAGATACTCACCACTTATCGTTGTGCTTGTGGCAGTCGTCACAACCTTGATGCTTTCATAGGTATTTAAACGGTCAATAAACTCTTGAATTGGCTTAATGTACTGCTCTTTAAGAGGATACATGGATATTTCGGCAACTAATTTCATATTGCTTCCTCATGATAAAAGCCAGAGTGGCAGACCATCTCCGGCTTGAATTCACGTTTTTAATACTGATATGTAAAGTTGATACCTACACGACGAGGCTCACCAAACTGTTCATAGAGATGTGTTACATATTCATCTCTTGGGTCGTTGCCAAAAAAGAACCCCCGATTAGCATATTGCTGGTCGAACAAATTGCGGGCATATAGACTAAATTGCCAATTTTCTATCTGATAATCGAGGCTAGTATGAGTAATAAAAATATTGTCTGACTGCTGATCATGACTAAAAGAATAAAAGAACTCATCTTTGGCATCAAATTCAATTAACCAGTTTAAGCTATCAGCAACACGCCAATTTAAACCTGCGTTAACATGGTAACTAGGCGCATGGGCTTGGTCTCGGTTATCAATAATACTCCCGTCCTGACGAGTAATACCGCTAATTTCAGTTTTCAGGTAGCCAATATTAACAAAGGTATTCAGTTTATCAGTCAACATATAATTTAAGCTGACTTCAATACCGTAGTTTTTCCCATCTGCGGCGTTATTATAAAAATCGACAAAAGATTGTGCGTTTACAATAGAATTTTTGTATTGTACGTTGTCACGTTTTTGATAAAAAGTGCTGAAATCCAACAGTAAACTTCCATCTTGATTGGTACCTTTTACGCCAAATTCTACGCCTACTAAAGATTCAGCATCAAAAACTGCGTTGTCGAGTAAGTCTTGTCTGAACTCTACAATGTCTTCGTCGTCAATCTTACCTAGAGCTTGGCCATTTACCCCACCCATTTTATAACTGCGCAGTAGGCTGAGGTAAAGCATGCTGTTGTCACCCACTTTTTGATGATAGCTAATTTCAGCCCCCCAATCATTATGGTCAAGGTCTTCATTAATCACATTGGAGTCATCATAATTAAGAGTCTGCGAAGCTAAACGTAAACTTGTAGTAATCCACTGTTCATCTGACCATACATGTTTAAATTGTCCAAACAACGCACTGTCTACACGTCCGACTTGACTCTCAAACGGTCCTGCCAACCAAGTGTATTCGCGTGTTAAATCTTCTGTTTTATCTGCAAAGTAAAATCCAAACACCCAGGTGTTAGCATTATCACTTTTGCTGGTGAATTTTGCTTGAATGGTGCTGTCTTTACGCTCGCGGAAGTAATAATCGGTAGATGAGTATTCCCAACCCCGGGCTATGCCCACATAACTCCAATCCTCATCATAACCATACGCTAAATCGGCCTGCATAAAACTGCTCTGAATCTGCACATTAGCCCAATCTAGACCTTGATAATCTGCAGTGAAACCTATAGCTTCGCTCTGTTGGGAATCAAATCCAGGCTCATCAGATAAAGTGGTTCTATCTCTATTAAGTGAAAAAGCATCATAACCATTATCAACATCTATCAAATGAATGACTGTTTTAATTGATAAGTCATCGCTAGCTTGCCAATTCAATTTGGCCCGTGCAGTTAACTCATCCACACCATTGTTATCATCTGTACCCAGCCAAGTATTATCTACAAAGCCATCACTGGTGTTTTGATGCACCGATAAGCGGTAGTCAAGTGTGTCGCTTAGCCCACCGCCAACAGCGGCTCCTATTTGCCAACTGCCGTAGTTGGCCACACCAAACTGAGCGTCAATACTGGTTTGTTCAGATGCATCTTTGCTCAGCACGTTGATCATCCCGGCAAGTCCGTCAGCACCAAATCGCGCACTGTTTGGACCTTTGAAGATTTCTACTTGTTCGATATCAAAGGTACTCGCCCCAGCGAGCAGGCCAGAATAATTAATACCGTCAACCAAATAACCAACAGAAGGATTCACTGGATCAGTAAACTGGCTGCGTTCACCAATTCCACGTATTTGCAAAAAACGCCCACGGCTAGCGCCGCTGGCAAAATTAACATTGGCAGCGCGATTCAGGATGTCCTCAAGGTGCTGAGCTTGGCGCTGTTGTATTGCTTGCGCATCTAATACAGAAATGCTGGTTGCCATTTCAAACAAAGGTGTAGCAGACAATGCACCTCGCACGATAATACGCTCTAATTCTTTTTGTTCAGACAGTTGCTCATCAATATTTTGCGCAGATGCATAAGTGCTTATTAAACATAGGCTTATTAAACTAGCCAGTGGCTTTTTACTACATTTCATTTTAAGGGATCTCTTCAGTATAGTTTGAAAAGATCCGGCTGTACGGCAGGTAAATGGGGATAAGTGCATGACCATTCCTACGCCGGCATTATCCGGATCAGGTATAAGGGTTATGAGTGTTTTCTCAAATCTCAGCCAAAAAGGCTCCCCTTGGTTGCTAAATACAGGTTGTTAATTTACCAGTATTCAGGCAAAGTAGTGTAACAGGCAAATAAAGCTTCGCAATAGATGAATGGAAATTTATAAGAGCATAATAGTATTTATTTCATGATTTTTAGTTTTACTATTTTATGATTGCATAAAATAGAACCTTATTGGGTAAACCATACCTCACCATTTGGTACCACGCATGCTCCCTCAACTTGTCCATAGCTTGAGAGGGCAAAGGTTATATTGTTGTTCTCTTGTTTAGGCACTGGATGGATCTGGACGAACTTTCGCTTACCATTGTTGTTACCCACATCACCTATAAAAACTGTTTATCTCCAGTCAATGATACCCGCTCTGTATTTTTAGTAGGGACCAAATTTTTACTGATGATCCCACCAGAGGCATCAATATTGTAAATAATAGTTTTTTCCCAGAATTATTAAGAATGAAAGCTGAACCGATTTCTGGACAGAATAAATCCGAGATTTCTTTCAACTCATCAGGTGAATGATTATCTTCTCAAATGACATAAACAGAAGCACTAGTGATGAATGAACCACAGATTTTTAATAAATTTATGCCATTAAGTAAAATAACGCTAAGTATCAGGGTCTTCTCCATACAACTAATCAAAACTTAAGTGAGATATCGCAAGCATCCCTATTAAATAAGTTAATACTCAATTGAGTTGTAATTAGGTTAGCACCGCAACTAACCAAAACCATATTCGTATTTTTGAATAAGTTTGCTTACACTAGCAATCATTATTCAGATGCCTTAAATAAGAATATTTTGTGAATTTACCCAAGCAGCTATTTCATTGGTTTCAACAACGCCAGTCAAGGTTAAGTCACAGGCAATTATTGGTCATAACGGGGCAAGAGGAATGGACAAAAACCGCTGCTGTTACCTTATTAGATAAGAATGACATACAAAGTATTTTATGGGTCTCAAATACTCAAACCAAATATGAAAACATTAGTGTAAAAGACTACCGCTGTAAATTAGGGTACGAATATGATTGGGTGGTACTAAACTGCTTTAGTGGATTTAGAGCCAACGCGGCTATGGCATTAAGTGGCACAATAAGAGCTCAAGGATTAATGGTTATTTTATGTCCTGAATTATCTGAATGGCCAAACTATACGGATCCAGAACAAATCAATCGTATTTCTTATGGTTATCAACAACACTTTCCAAAAAGTCATTTTATTCAACACTTAATATCTTCCTTTAACGAAGATAGTGGCGTCGCAATGTTATCTGCCGATAAATTTTCTGGTAAGACAAGTTTTGTAGAAGACAACTCAGATAAAGAACGATATTACGAGCAAGAAATTACTGTAACAAACATCTGTAAGGTAGCTCAAGGACATAGAAATAGACCTTTAATATTGACCGCAGATAGAGGCCGGGGTAAATCTTCAGCTTTAGGGATAGCCGCCGCTAAATTAATGCAAACTTCAGATAAAAGGATATATATAACGGCTCCTCATATTCGTAGCCTCGAACAGGTATTTATTCATAACAAACGCTTATTACCTGAAGCTGTAATGTATAAAAATAGTGTTTTACATGGGTCAAGTTCATTAACATTTAAGTCCATCGATGTATTATTATCAGACGAAATATCGGCAGATTTGTTATTAATAGATGAAGCATCCGCCATTCCTGTGTATATCCTTAATAAACTTGCGAAAAAGTTTCCACGCATCGTTTTTAGTGCAACGGTTCATGGATATGAGGGCAGTGGTCGTGGTTTTGAAACACGCTTTATAAGGCAACTATCACTTCTTAAACCAGGCTTTAAAAGGTCTCAGATGTTACAACCGATCCGTTGGTATAAACACGACACGTTGGAACAATTCTGGTTCACTAGCTTGTTTCATAATGTGCAACAAGTAACTGAAATATTAGAGTCTGAGAGCCAATCAATTAACTGTCGACACCTAACAAAAGCAGAATTACTCCTCAACAAAACATTACTAGGGGGTCTATTTAGGTTATTGATAGACGCCCACTACCAAACCAGTCAAGATGATTTACAACGTTTGTTAGACGCTCCTGAAATAGAATGCTTTATATTAACCAACGGGAACACTTTGCTTGGTGTGGCCCAAATAATCAAAGAAGGGGGGGATTGTCTTGACGAAATTGCCAATAATATTGCTGATTGTACACGACGCGTCAAGGGGCATTTAGTAGCACAAAACATTACGTCATCTTACAACACCCTCCCCTTTCTATTAGCCCAACAATGGCGAATTAGCAGAATTGCAGTGGCACCTGAGCATCAGCACACTGGATTAGGAAAAAAATTAGTAGACTTCATAGAACAGCAGGCAAGAAAGCAACATATTTCATTTCTAACTACGTCTTTTGGTTGCAATACTAACATCCTAAATTTTTGGTACAAAAGCGAATTTTTTCTAGCTAAACTCAGTGTAAAACCTGAGGTTTCAAGTGGTGAGCACAGTGCTATTTGTATTAAACCTTTGACAAATGAGGCATTGAAAATATCTGACTCTATCCATAAAGATTTTTACCAAGAATTGCTTTATCAGATGGACAAAAATTTTAAAAGGTTGTCTGAGTCTTTACTCATTCAAATACTTTTGTTGAGGCCATCTGCAAATGTAGGTGTATCTAAAAACATGGAAATACTTAGGCAATTTGCTATAGGTAAACGGGCATATTTCACCTGTAAACGTTTACTAAAAGAATACCTGATAGTCAATCCTGCTTGCTTCTTAAAATTAGAAACACAAGAGCAAGCTTTGTTGGTGGCTGCACTATTACAAAACTTTGAAGACAAGGAACTTTGTTCAAAATATAATTTGAGTGGCAAAAAACAAATCGAACAAGTATTAAAGACTAGCTTGGAAAAAGTCCTAATAAGCCAATAATGATTGTTTAATTAAAGACTTTTAAAATAGCCAGTAAACTTGAATAGTCATCCGTCCATAAGACCTTTTGATATTGGTCTTTAGATATTACGGTTTGCTGATAGATTAATGTTGGTGATTGTGTCAATAGAGTATTATTTGTCAATACCACCCACTGAGCATCATGTTCATCGCCATTACCAGGAGTTTCAAACAACATAACTTGCATATCCAAGGTTTGACTATGGTTAATAATGACAGGCAGGAGTGACAAATGCCGATTAGAGATGTGTAAAGCCAGAACACCATGGTCCTTGATATGCTGCTGATACAATAAAAAAGCTTCATGAGTCATTAAATGTGTAGGAATTAAATCACCTGAAAAGGCGTCAATAATAAGCAAATCAAATGCATTTTTTTGCCCTAAATCTAATTCTTTTTGCAAAGATACCCGAGCATCACCTAACTTAACTTCAACATCAGCCTTAGAATTGCTCAAGTAACTAAAGTATTTATGAGCAAAGTCTGATACTAGTGGGTTTATCTCATAAAAAGTATAATGGTCGCCAAATTGACCATAGGCTGCTAATGCCCCTACCCCTAAACCTATAATCCCAACTTGTAAATTGCTGTCACTAGAAAGCCCTTCAATAGCTAGTTGTACACCTGTACCTGGGCGATAATAACTCAGAGGTAAAGCTAATTTAGACAGAGGCAAATGTTGACTCCCGTGTGAGGTAGTACCGTCAATTAACCTTCTCTCGTTAACTTTCCCCTCTTTTATGTCTTTGACCGTCAGAATGCCGTAAAAGTTTCGAGCCTTAGCGATGTCGTATTGTTGATATTGATTGTTGAGTTTGGTGAAAACTAATAACCAAAGTAGGGCAACAACTGAGCTACATATCGCTAGTCTTAAAAGCTGACTATTAGCAACAACTCCAGACATAGTGGATTTGACATCAGCATGCTCATCCTGTTTGTTCCACCACAAGGAAAAAATAGCCAGTACTAGTACACTGAAAATCGCAAATGGGAATTCCAAAAACTCATTAAACAGATTTTTAGCCACGAACGAAACTAGAAAACTACCGAAAACACCACCAGCAGATAAAACCAAATAAAACAGGGTTGTATTGCCCTGCTTTGGTTTAAGTGAGTCCAATTCACCATGGCAAATCATACAACCACACAATAAAATCAACAGATAAATCAATAACTGAGTAATAATGTCAAATTGCCCGCCTATAAAATAAATTAACAAGGCAACAAATGACAGCAACATAAAGAAAGGTAACCAAAGGTATCTAACATAGATGGCAAAATTACTGAATGCCACCACATAGGTCAGCAAATATATCGATAAAGGAGCAAGCCACAAAAAAGGTATCGGAGGTACATTTTGCGTTAGTGCATTGGTGGTAGACACCAACAAGACCACACCTAAGGCCGACAACAGAAACCATAAGATAAGCCTGAAAAAACACACCCTAGGATTAATAAATGGTTCGGAGGTAATTAGTCTCTCTTTGTTATATTGTTTAGCAACTACAAATAATATCCAACCGACTAAAAGAACGAATAGCCAATAAATACTGGACCAGAACTTAACTTGCCAGTCCAGTGTCATAAATGGTTCGAACACTACAGGATAACTCACCAGAGCCAAAAATGCCCCAACATTAGAAATAGCATACAATCTGTAAGGGTTAGCGCCATTAGTTTGTCTAGTAAACCAATGCTGCAATAGGGGTGTGTTAGCTGATAAGATTAAATAAGGAAAACCGAGACCCAAAAACAATACTTTCAATACAGCCATAGTTGGTGGCCCGCTAATTATTATATTTTGTACATCCATAATATTGTAAGGCAACAAAAGCAAGCTGAATAATAGGCATACCAAGTGCACAACAATCTGATATTTGACACTGAAAATCTTGGCCAGGATATATGCATATAAATAACCTACCAACAAAAAGAATTGAAAGAACAACATACAAGTGGTCCACACACTGGCACCACCACCGAACCAAGGTAGTATGATTTTAGAAATGATAGGTTGTATTTGAAAAATCAGAAAAGCACTGATAAAAACCGAGATGAAATATTGCATTGATTATTCAGGCGTTAAGTTAAAACTAGCATTATTGAGATGCACTAAAAGACTATTCTTTCTAAAAGGTAAAAACTTATTATTGTAAAAAAAGCTCCCGAGGGAGCTTTTTACATTAAAGTTTTATGTTGCGGTTTTTTGCTTTTTCTTTGATGTAAGGTTCCCAACTCCGTGCGTTGCGAGCTGTAGACTTATCCTTTTTCGCTTCATTCACATACTTGAAAGCAGACCTGAAGTCACCATTATCAAAACTTGCTTGCATCATAGCTAAGTAAATTGCTCCCTTTTTATCAGATCCTTCATCTAAAGCTTTTTGCAAAGATACAATAGCATCAGCGTATTGCTCCAATGCATAATAAACCATACCTTGCTTTTGATATGTATCAGGATCGGAGCTCAATAAAGCGGCTTGACCATAATAATTAGCAGCTTCTTTGAATTCCTTAGATTGTTGATAAGATGATGCGACACTATTAATCATTCTTAACTCTTTCTTAACTAATCCAGAATTAATATGCGTCTCTAATATTTTAGCCGCTTTCACGGGTATATCATTCATAGAATACAACTGGCTAAGCGCTTTTATTTCAGCTGGTTTGGTTAAGTACCCCTGATTGTAGGCCATCTCAAATGTAGAAAGTGCTTTTTTGTGATCTTCAACAAGCATGTAGAAGAAGCCTAGTTGCGTCCACTGTCCCTTATCATCAGGAAATATCCTCACCGCTTCTTCTTGCACTTCAATGGTTTCTTTATACATTTTGCGGTTGTAATAAGAAGTCATTTTAAGGGCATAAGCTGTTTTATTAGGCTTATCAGCTAAGGCTATGGCCTTATTAATGGGCATAATAATTTCAGAGTACTTTTTGGTCTGATAATAGGCATTAGCCATTCTAAAATAGACATCAAAGTTTTCTTTACAGGTAAGCTTCATCCATTGTTGATAGTACTTAATCGCACTATCATATTGCTCTTCCTGAAGGCTTAAATCAGCAATCAGTTTTATGGTGCCAACCTGCTCTGAATCATTTAATTTGCTCGGGGCAACAGCTCTTTGTAAATATTCAATGGATTTTTTTGCTTTACCCGTTTGAGTAGCCAGTAAGTTACCAATAAACCGATCAGTGAATGCCCTATCGAATGTGTTAGACGTATCTATTTCGTAAAGAATATCTAATGCTTCGTCGATAAGATCATTATTGTAGGCATCTAAGGCCTTACCGACCTTTTTACCTACTTTTTGTCCAGGAATATTAGTTGGACCTCGCTTGTAATCTGCGCATGCGATAGGTGCAGAAACTTGAGCATAAAGGCTAGTGGGTATGACAGTAGCTACAGAAATCACTGAAACCACACATAAATGTTTTAGATGTTTATTCATTATGATTGATCCAACTTAAAGTCTAGTTGCACTGTTAGGCCGAATTGTTTCATCGGTTTACCATCTTCAATTTTGGGTTTGTATTTCCATTTACCCAAAGCACGTCTTGCTTCGCGGTCAAAGACACGCTTTGGATCCGCATCAAGCACTTTAACGTCCTCGACACCACCCACTTCATTGATAGTAAAAGATAATTTAACCCACCCTTCTTTACCATCACGTGCGGCCTGAACTGGATATTTAGGTTCAATTCGTACAATAGGTGTAGCATCGCCATCACGCATCGCACCTACACTACCGATATTCACCGAAGCACCGCCAACATCAACACTAGGCATTTTAAAACCTAAACCATCTGTATCAACTTGAGCAATATCAGGCTCAACAGGCGGAATTTTAGGTGGTTGTTTAGGTGGTGGTGGTGGTGGTGGTGGCACCCTTTTTCTTAATTGTGTTGCATCGTCTGGTGTTGCCATAACAATATCAATCACAACTGCTTCAGCACCTTTTTCAGGAGGTCTTCCTGTATTTGCAATTAACTTTGCCATTATAATAAAAAGAGCAAAGGCAATAAACCCACCTAACAATATAGAAACTATTAATCGACCCATATTAACTACCTGCCGTTGCTGCAATTGAGATACGATCAATACCTGCCGCTTTAATTTGATCCATCACTTCAACAACAAGACCATGCTCGGCTTCTCTGTCAGCTTGAATAATTATTACGTCAGACGGTTGCTCTGCCATTAAACGGTCTAAATTGGCACGAACACTGTCCGTATCAATTTCCCGTTTATCCATCCAAACCTTTCCATCTTCAGTTATAGCAATGAAAATATTTGCATTTTTTGGCGAGACTGCCAGTGTCCCACTAGGTTTATTAACTTCAATACCCGCTTCTTTTACAAAAACAGTAGTAACAATGAAGAAGATCAACATAATGAAAACTATGTCTAGCATTGGTGTCATGTCAATTGCTGCATCTTCTTCTACTCGAACTTTACGACCCATAAGATCCTCTCTTTAATGATGGGGCAAGGCATCTACTAACTTTTCTCTGGCAATTTTAATTTTAGACTCAAGACGAGAGCTAAAGAAAACACCAGATAAAGCAGCAACCATTCCAGCCATTGTTGGAATAGTAGCCATAGAAATCCCAGCAGCCATTAGACGAGGGTTACTTGTACCCTGAGTCGCCATGGTCTCAAACACACCGATCATTCCGGTAACTGTTCCCAGCAGACCAATTAGAGGGCACATAGCCACAAGTGTTTTTATTAATAACATTCTTGTGCCTAGACCATCTGAAGCTTGTGAAATCCATGTGTCACGGATTCTATGCGCATACCATGAGGTAGTATCTTCACGTGCATCCCAGTTAGAAATAATCTCATCTCTAACCTTTGGGTAAACTGAAGATAAATACCAAAAACGCTCTATCATAAATGCCCACATAAGAAAGAGCGCTAAGGCAACAACGTAAAGTACGTTACCGCCAGCAGCAATAAAATCCCTGACAGACTCCCATTGTTCTATCAGAAATAACATACTAGGCTTTCTCCGTCTCAGCATGCGTGGCGATTATGCCCGCAGTCTGCTCATCGAGAATGTGGACAATAGATTTACTGCGTCCAGCTACAATGCTGTGAGTCAACAGTAGTGGTAAAGCAGCAATAATACCTAAAGCAGTGGTGACCAATGCAAGTGAAATACTGCCAGCCATTAATTTAGGGTCCCCTGTTCCGAACAGAGTAATTTGTTGGAAGGTTTCTATCATACCGATAACGGTACCTAACAAGCCTAATAAAGGAGCGATGGCAGCGAAGATTTTAATGATATTAATACCACTTTCAATTTGAGGTAACTCTTTCAAAATAGCTTCATCTAACTTCAACTCTAAGTTCTCTGCATCTGCTGTCTTGTTCTCTGAGTAAACCCCTAAAATACGACCAAGAGGGTTACCGCTAGAAGGGTTAGACACATCTTTTAGTTGTGCTTTCATCCTAATACCCACCAATGATAGAGTAACAATTTTATAAATACCTATTAGTAGCCCTATAAGCAGCATAACGGTGATGATGTAACCTACTTCTTTACCAGCATGGTAACGTTCTAACATAGTCGCTTTTTCTTTCAATAGACTAAGAATACCGCCCTTTGATGGATCAGCGTAAAAGGGAATAATACCTGATGTTGCAGAATGAAGTTCTAACGCAGTGTTAGTTTGGAAGCTGTCAGGTTGACGACCCAAAGGCTGCACCATTCCGGTTTGATCATCGTAAACTAAATAACCTTGCTCACCAATTAAGTTAAACGTACCAATACGGACCACTTCTTGCTGCGTTGAACCGCCGTCAAGACTTATCACTTCGGTAGTGAAACGTGAAACCTGCCCAGACTCTGTCATTTCTGTTTGTAGAGCGAACCAAAGATCTTCTAATTCTTTAATATTAGGTAGACCTTTAGACTCCTCAGACATACGTTTCAGAAACGCACCACGTCCAGGGAACTCAGCACTGACAATTGAAGTAGATATTTGACCATAGGCTTCTTGTGATGCCTGACGCACTACACCAAACATTTCGCCTAAGTTACCTGTTGCGGCTACTAACTCAACTTCCTTCTCAGCCAATTTCACTTCGTTGTTTGCAAATGCTTTTGCCAATCTGACACCACGAGCCTTTTCAGATTTAAGTTCAGCTTGCGCCTTTCTCAATAATGCTTGTTTATCAGCACGAGCCGATTGAAACTCTGCTTCACGCTTTTTGTTAATACGCGCTTCGGATACACGACTTTTTTTAACTTCTTGAAGGAGCTCCTCTAAGGAGGTAGCCGCTTGAACTGAAGCAGCCATTAACGTAATCGAAGCAGCAGCTAATACAGATTTAAATATAGTTTTCATCAATATCACTCCGCAGCTTTAATTGGTAGTTTAAGAAGGTTAGCTGGCAATCGTTTGTTTGCCATACGCACAGCTATTACAATAGCATTTAGATATTCAGCACCGAGCTCTTCCCAAGCTCTAGCGTTATTATCCCAAACCCAAGCACTCTTTTGATCGAGTGACAGTGCTAGAAGCGCTGTTCTTCCTAGGTTTACAAAATCCACTGTGATTTCAGTACCCTGATAATCCAAGGTACCTGTATAAGGTGCCATAGATTGTCCGTATTCATTTTCAATTTGATACGACTCAATGACCTGACGGAACCGTTCAGAAACTGTGACATCTGAATTAGCCATAATATCGCGTAACCGTTCTACGCGCTCTTTACGCTCGTCAATTTTAATAGGCACATCTAGCTCTATAAATTGTTCAAGACTGTCAATCATTCGAAACATTAGCGGAACTATGCCACGTTCAATGCCACCAATACCATCGATCTGAGTTTGCAAGGAATCAATGCCACGCTGCTGATCTGCGACGAGGGTTGCAACATAATCGTGGTAGACTTTCAAATTCTCAGTTTCATCAACAACACCACGATACTCAACAAACAATTCCTGTGATTGTTCATACAGGTTGTTTATTTTCTCTTGGGATTTCGCTGCAGCCGCATGAATTTTAGCTTCTTCTTTATGAAGCTCGTTTAACGGGTCTGCAGAGACAACAGCGCTGCTACCGAGTGCTAAAGCACCAACGACGGCAGAAGCAATAAGGTTTCTCTTGCTCATTTTGGACATAATTCCCAACCAATTTTCTTGTTTTGAATCCTCGTCGAGCCATATAATTTGCCGACAAGGGGCTTTAAAGCTTTGTTTGTTTAAGGGGCTTAGAATTCATATATATAAAGACTAATGCAATGGAATTTTCACACGTATGTAACTAAATTGTCAAGAAACTACACGCCTTTAACCAATAATTTATTACAAATGACTGCTCACCGTTTATAAATTAGACACACATGCATAAAGATCATACTAAGTGGCTAGTTTAATTCTATTGTATATTCTTTTAGTTGTCTTTTTCACGCATCCCTTAAAGTATATAGACGCCCTCGCCCCTATAGCAAAATTAAAAATATGGCAAAAGAAAAAATGGGCGTCTACGAGTCAGAGTTATGGGGTTGCCTCATATTAAAAACGACACTAGTTGCATATAATCTCCACAGTATTCACACCAAGGTCGAAAAATAGTTAATGAGTGGTTTAGGCGTCTCAATAATCAAGGTATTAAATTAACAATCTTGCTCTAAAAATTTGACCTAAGTACAGGATCCAAGAAATGAATTTATTGACACAACAATATTTAACGTCTGCCATGATATCTGTAATTTTTGGCATAAAATATATGACGGCTTCACCCAAGAGTAAAAGGAACGATGCGTACCGTTTCGAAATAGTTACGGCAAAGCCAACCACTGAAAAGTGTACACCACACATAAACTGTTGGAGAAAAGGCAATCCTATTTTAACCTATCATTATTAAAACGATTCAACACAATTGTTAAATATCTCTTTTATTCAGTATTTTAGACGTCGCAGTTTAAACAGTATCACATTCAATCTAATAGCCAATCAGGAGGCCAATTACTTGAAAGAAAACAAGCCGGCTTTTGATATTATTGACATAAATAGAAATGCTTTGGTTGTTGCTAAAACCGCTTTAAAGTTAGGAAGCTTATGAAAAATTTAATCACTTACTCAAGGCGCGTAAATGTAGTGTCGTTTGCAATATTATAAAAATCGTTCCCGCGATACTGCGCGAGAACGTAACTTTTTTAAATTTTAGAAATTTATACGTAAGCTGTTATTTAAGATTTTTCGCAAAAAAACCTTCCATCGCTCGATAAAAATCAAACTTATTTTTATCTTGTTGATAACCATGACCTTCATCTCTTATCATAGATTGGTAGGGCTTCCCAATGCGTTTTAAATTATCACTCAGTACATCATACTGATCCATAGGAACACGCACGTCTTCTCGGCCATGGGCAATAAACAATTCGGCTTTTATCCTTTCAACATTCAATGCCGGTGAAAATTCAGTCAGTAGGTCTTTATCCATTCCCAGCACCCGGTCTAAAAATTTCCGGCCACTTTTACGGTCAACTATGTCACCAGATTTCTTCATTTCGTGAAGTGAATACACACCTACATAACCAATTGCACACTTATACAAGTCTGGTTCACGCACCACACTCTGTAAGGTTCCGTAACCGCCATATGACCCACCATAGACACACATACGCTCTTTGTCAGCGTAGCCATTGTCTACCATCCACATAGTGGCATCGGTCATATCATTAATCATTTTTCCGCCCCACTCCTTGTAACCAGAACGCTCGAATGCTTTGCCGTAACCACCAGACCCTCTGAAGTTTACGCTAACGACAGCATAGCCTCGACTAGCCAAAAATTGAGCTTCTCTATTCCATCCCCAATAATCACGTGGACCATGAGGGCCACCGTGTATAATTTGTATCATGGGGAACGGTGCTTCACCGTAAGTTGGGAGTACCATATAACCGTTTAAACTTATCCCATCACGAGACTGAAATTTTATAGGCTCCATGGCAGCCATTTGACTAGGATCAATTTGTTCGTTAGCTAACGATAGCATTCTAATGTTTGGTTTAGAGCCATCTATCCCACGATTAAATAAATAAAATACACCAGGATCACGATCGGACCTTACGTTAAAGATTAGCTTGCCGCCGTCTTCAGTAAAAGAAGTAATACGTATATCGGATGTTTCATCATCTATACCCATAGACACATAAAGTTGCATCATGATTTTTTTACTTTCACTATTATCAGATAGGAATACCGTTCGGTTATAATCAGGAGAAAAAGCCAAAACCTCTAATGCTCCGTTGAACAACTCGCCTCTCCCCGTTATTGCGGATATCTCCTCTTCGTGAACCAGTTTAGTTTCCCAAGTCATAAGGTCGACAGAATAAATACTGGGGACTTTTGTTTTTATATCAGACGAGACATACGCGATCGTGTTGTCAGCATTAAATCCTAAAAGACCGACTTTAGTATCAATGCCCGCCAAAATAGGTAAATTTGCCACTTCCCAATCACTCTTAGGGGTTCGCTTTACCTTCAAAAAAATCTCAACGTTACCTAATTCGTCTTCCTCTTCGAGATCTTTGAATATGACTGCCACACGCGGTATACCGTCAGAATCAGCGATAATAGAAGTAGCTTTCAATGGCTCACCACCAATATAATCTTCTTTGCCTTTATCTATTTGTATTTCAAACAACTTGACGGCACCTTTATCAAAATAATGGCCTTTTGTAACCAATATTTTGTTTGGCTTATTTGGGAGTAAGCTGATGATGTTGTAACGTGTGCGTTGAGGGATAGTCAATTGACGACCATTTTTACCGTCTAAGTCGAACGCAACATGGATAGGAGGAGTGCCATTATTATCTAAATAACCCACAAATTTAGAATAGGAGAGTATAAAACGATCTGCCCTTGGCCAATAGACACGACCAATTCGCATGTAATCGCCAAAATTAATATTTGATAAAACCTTAGTTAAACCGACATCCATGATGGCAACACTATTTGACGTACCTGTGTCATAAGTCACTGCAAGATGTTTTCCGTCTGGTGATATGCTCATATCACTAAATTTAGCGTTTTTAAAAAACGCTTCTACAGGTATATTTACTGGACTTGCTTTGATATTTATAGTGAAAAGCAGCAGAGTTACTAGAATTATCCCACGTCGCATTTTATTTCCTTTATTTCTGTTATTAAACTTTAATCCCGGTCAGAGACCAGCATAAAATCTCGTTATCATAAGATAATGGTGACATACAAAATTCATTAAACCCATTATCATGTAAAAATGTTGATAACAAATTAACTTGCTGTGCCCCAGCTAATTGTTGTTGCAAACGTTCAACTTGCCAAAGCATATCCTTTTTTAAAGATAACAACATATCCACTTTAATGGACAAGTCATTTGAGGATTGTATGATGTTATAAATTCCCTTACCTATAATTTTGACATCGTCTATTGCATGCCCTTCAACACTCTGTAAAGTTTGGTTTAAACCTGAAAGTAAGTGTGTTTTCAACCTATCTATACTGACAAAATGAGTTAAATTATTCAACAAATTTGATGCCAAGACTTTTTTCATAACGTTTATAGTCAACTGAGACTGTTTACTGACTATCGAATCTTGGTGATGTAAAATAATATGAAATTTTCCTCCCAATCGCAAACACCTATAAAGATGGGGTATTGTTTTAGCGAAATCGCCATATTCCAATCCAAACATACTCACAAATTGATTGACACTGTTATCAGATAAACTCAACTTGCACATATCATCTTGTTGATAAATCACGGTGGAGTGCTCAATTCGAGCTACAGCTTTTGCAGAATCAATATTTAGCCACTTTTCAATATTTTGAAGTCCTTTTCTTTGCAGAAAAAGGTGCATTAGTGCGCCATTACCTGCCCCTAAATCAACAATAGTATCCGACGATGTAAATTCTTCGAATGCTCTGACCCAAAATTCATTAATTATTTTATAAGGGCCTTCGTTAGCAGAATAATCAAAAGCAAAGCTGTTCAAAGTGGCATTACTTTCCCAATAGTGTTCCCAAGCTTCTGTTTTTAATGGCATATATTTTCTCTACTAAGGGTGTGTGTATGATATATGACTAATGGATTAATAGTGCTTTTTTAGATAAGAAAAAAGCGAGCCTAAGCTCGCTTTTTATAAAATAACTAATCTACTAGAAAGATTGAGAGTAACGAGCGTAAACGATTCGTCCGTAACCATCATAAAGAGCAAAGTTATAATCACGGCTGCCGCCTGGATCAGTGTTCAAGATTGGTTCTTTTCCACTAACGTTGTTAACACCCAATGTAACCTTACCACCCCATGAGGCATTGTAATTAACATTGACATCGTTAGTTATCCAATGAGCAACTGGTAAATAATCTGAACCAGATAGACGCACCGTGTCACCAATGATGTTCATGTTCCAAGCGATGTCAAAGTCTCCAATGCTATATACATTAGACAATACACCTCGGTATCCAGGAAACGCTTCAAAATCAAGTTGGTCTTGACCATCAACATCATATTTTTGAGTGTAAGACATGGTTAAATTTGAACGTAAAGATCCAAATTCATTTAAATCCAAGCGTGAATTTAAGTTCAAATCAAGACCTGAAGTTTCTAAATCACCTTGGTTACCGAAACCACGTACCACTTCTTCAATTTCGCCAAATTGATTACGAGTTACTGACATACCTGCAGGTAAGTTCAAACCAAGATTTTGCAAATTAATCAATTCACCCGAGCCGAAAGCTTTGATTCGGTTGTTGATTTGGATATTAAAATAATCAAGAGAAAAATCAAGCCAATCAGTAACTTCGTATGCAACTCCCATTGCATATTGAGATGAGGTCTCAGACTCTAAGAAAGGGTTAGCAATAACATAAGCGTTAATCTGATCACTACATGTTGGAGCTGCACCAATTGCAATACAGTGTTGCTCATCTCGAACTGAATCAGCAGAGAATGATTCTTTTTGAGTTAAAATATCAAGCGTTGGGGCACGGAAACCTTCACCGTATGATGCACGTATCACTAATTCATCAGTCGGAGTGTAACGTAACGATACCTTAGGAGAAACGTCTGAACCATAATCTGAGTAGCTGTCGTAACGCAAAGCGGCTGTGATTTCTAGTTCGTCTAGTACTGGAAAGACTGATTCAATAAATGCTGCTTTGGCTTGACGACCGCCACCAGCAGAGTTACCTGCAGAACCACCGATTACACCACCTTCTGAGAGTGAATCATATTGATCGGAGTAGTAAATATCACGCCATTCACCACCAACAATTGCCACTGCTTGACCACCTTCCATATCAAACAAGTCAAATTGAACAGACCCAAACACTTCGTCTTGGTTAAAGTCACCAATACGAGAGATCGTTGCTTTCATTGAATTAAGAACTTCTGCAGGGTTACGATCTAGGTCACCAACTAGGTAATCACCAGAATTCATGTATTGCTCTGCGATTGGAATTACTACGTAATTTCTACCAATATCAAAGGTACGTGATTTGTTACGGCGCACACCAAATTCAAAAAACATATCGCCAACTTCACCTTCAACACCTACAAGTAAATCTTGTAAATAGTTATCGACGTTGTTATCACGATTCCCTAAACCAGCAAAGCGGTGCAGAATTGAAACAGCGTCAGAACCCGTTGTAGCATCAGCAGTTGGATCATAAGTTGTTTGATTGAAAAGCGGGTCATAATATGGGCTAGTTGGGTTAGTCGGGTTATTTGGGCTAGCTGCATCGACATTAACAAATGCTAATGAAGGAGCATAACGACCGAATGAGCTCGACTTTGAAATATTCATATTTGAATAAATAGACCAGTCATCATTAATTTCATAACGGCTGTTCAAGAAGAAACCTAGATTAGAAGTTGACGCTTCATCAGCAGATACCGCTGCAAAGTTAAATCCACAACGTTGAGTATCACCAGCAGAGTTAGGAATAGCTGGGCCGTAATCTATTGAGTAAAAATCACCTTGGTCACAAGCACCTGTAATTTTTGTCCAAGAATTGGCTGTTCTATTATAATCACGGAAATTCTGTGAATAAAATGATCCGCCTGGATTATACCACGGGAAATCACGAGCAAATACTATGTCACGGCTGTTCCAAGAAACACCGCCTAACATTGACCCTTTTTCGCCAGAGGTACCAAAAATGATTGATCCTTCTTCGCGGTCGCCGCCTTCATGTTCAATTTGAGCAGCACCGATTTTCATTTCAACACCGTTGAAATCTTTACGAGTGATGATGTTTACAACACCACCGATAGCGTCAGAACCATAAACGGCAGATGCACCATCAGTTAGAATTTCAATACGCTCAACAGCTGCTGCAGGTATACCATTCAAATCTTGAGATGAACCAGTAGAAGGAGAGCGCGCTAGGCGACGGCCATCAACCAATACGAGCGAGCGACTAGAACCCAGACCTCTTAAATCAATCGAAGAAACACCTTGTGCAGATGAGCCTGATTGTGGTCGAAACGAACCAGTTGAGTTAAAAGACGTGTTACGCAGTAAATCTGCAACAGAAGTCTGACCAGAAAACTCAATAGCCGCACGATCAATAACGGTTACAGGTAAAGATCCTTCTAAATCAGCGCGCCTAATACGTGAGCCTGTAACTACGACTCGTTCAAGCGAATCTGAACCTTCTTCTACATCTGCTTCTTGTGCAAATAAACTGCTTGATGAAAATACAGTGGCAACTGCACTTGCAGCTACTGCTAGACGAATTGACTTCGTCAATTTTGAATTTGTAAACATGTAAGTCTCCCTGGACCACAATTTAGTGTGTATTATCGTTTATACGACATTAGTGTTAAAGGTAGTGAACCTCGCTTACATCATATACGTGATTTGTGCATAAGGTCAACTAGTGGAATCATTAGATTATAAGCTCCCATACTAGCTCGACACTCTAATCGCGACAGTAGATTTCTAAAGCCTTTACTCGTGTACTGAGAGCCTCTGTCACTGTGAAACACCAAACCTTTTGGTGGTTTGCGTAAATTATGAGCCTTTGTCAGTGCTTGCTCGACCAAATCACGCGTCATGCGTTTTGATATATGCCAACCTACAATCCGGCGTGAATACAAATCCATGACAATGGCTAAGTACAACCAGCCCTCACCAGTCTTTAAATAGGACACATCACCCGCCCAAATTTGATTGGGTCCAACAGGATTGAAATTCATATTTAGCAAGTTGTCAGCCACAGCATCACTGTGTTTGCGCTTGGTTGTCACTTTATAAGCTATTCGCTGAGTCACAACTAATTTAAGCCGTTCCATTAACTTAATGGCGCGATACCGCGTTATTTCAAAGCCTTCTTTGCGTAGTGCTTTAGCAAGCTCTCTGCTGCCTAAACTGTTTCGACTTGCCTTGAATAATGCTTTGGCTATATAAGTGGAAGTATTCATAAATACTTAAACTGAATAAAAATATCTTCAAAAATGTTTATTAAAAAGATATCCGAAATTAAAATATGAATGCAATAAATGAAGGTAAAAAGCTCTCGTTACCAAATCAAATAATTATAATTGCTATGAGAAATAAAAAATCTTAAATATATTAAATGTTTACATATAATATTTGGGGCAAAACACTAAAAGTCGGATGATGATATTCATAGCATTGAATCACACCTTGTCTCAGAAAGAATTGAAACTTTGGGCTAAAACACGGCTTAGGATGAAGATTATTGGGCAGATATGTGGTGTAAATCTTAAATCAATTTCGTCCACATTACCCAGGATATAAAGTTGAAACGGCGTTTTATCTATTTCAAAGCCAGCTAGTGAAAATGAATGCTATAAATGGAACGATAAACTTTTAGGTCAAAAATTAGTCGAGAAAAAAATAAAAAGCAAGTAGCTAAAAATTTTATTGATGTCTTTCCATTTACCTTTAATTTTTTAAGAAATTATAGAACAGCGCTGTACTTGAAGACTTCTGCGTTTTGGAGGTTCAGTAAGCCTGTTTCAGTGGGTACATTATTTCATATCCTTTAATACGATATTGAGCATAGCAATAGTGTTTAAACACCCGAAATCTCCCATTACTCATTGTTAATTCTGTCTTAGTACTGAGCTAATATCAGCAAAAAAACCATACGAACAGGATGGTCTTTGATAACTTTTCATGGTTAACCTGAACATCAAAAAAAAACGTGACGGGGTTTATTGAGGAGTTTTAAGCACAGTAAAATATCACTGCATACATCGTTGTTCTTGATTATAAGTCCCGGACATAATCTGAAAATTTTGTTTGAATTTAAGGAAGTTAAAACATTTTAGAAAAATTGGTGGTGCCCTTCCAGCCACACCTCGGCACATGAGTCTTTTGCTGCGGCTGCTCCCTTCCAGGCCTGACCGGGTTCACAAGTTATCATTGCGAGGGGACCGAAAGGTCACCATAGAAACCCTTTATTAAAATATCATTCTTACAAAGGGACCGCATTATGAACAAAGCTAAAGTTAGATGCAACCCACTTTTTATGACAATGTGTTTACAGTATAAATATTAGCCAAAACGTTCTTCTGCAATTTGATTAGCGACAATATTGGTGGCAATTCCTTGTGACTGAGCGCGACGATATATTTCTAAGAGTGTATCGCTGATTTTTTCAATATGGTCCCGTAATCCTTTATCTGAACTGATAATTGATTGATGATAAATGTCAATTATTCCTCCAGCGTTGATCACATAATCTGGTGCATAAAGTATCCCTTTATCTGCTAACAGCTGTCCATATTCTTCCCTAGCTAACTGATTGTTAGCAGCACCAGCAATCACTTTTACCTTAAGTCTCGCAATATTATCGCTATCAAGAATGGCCCCCATTGCACAAGGGGCAAATACATCAACATCTAAATCATAAATATTTTGAGGGCTGACTGCGGTTGCAGAGAATTCTCTGACTGCGTTTTCAATGTTTTCTTGATGGATATCTGATACATATAATATGGCCCTCTGCTTATGTAAATGTTTTGCCAAGCGCATACCAACATGCCCCAAACCTTGAATCGCAATTTTCACTCCTTCAAGTCCTGAATTCATGGCATGTCCAACAGTTGTCTTTAGACCAACGAATACACCATAAGCTGTTGACGGGGCCGGGTTTCCGTCAGCAGGTTCAGAATTAATATGATATTTGCCATAAATACCTGACACATGTTCGGTTTGCCTTCCCATTAACTTCAAATCATCAACGGTTAATCCTGAGTCTTCAGCGCTGATGTATTTCCCAGATAAACTATCGATGAACTTACCCATAGCTAACAGTTTATCTGAAGTTTTTTCAGTGCGAGGATCACCAATAATAACAGCCTTGCCCCCTCCTTGTTTAAGCCCCGCCATCGCAGCTTTATAAGTCATACCCTTGGACAACCTCAGTACGTCTCGCAATGCTTCTTCATCATTAGCATACGGCCACATCCGGCAACCACCTAAAGCGCTGCCAAGATTTGAATTATGCACAACAATGATTGCTTTTAAGCCGCTTGTTCTATCTTGATAAAAAGCCACATGTTCGTGTCCATCAAATTCGCTATGTTCAAAAACCGACATATTATTCACTCGTTAAATGTTCCATGTACAACATTATCCCCATAAGTAATAGGACATTTTTTGCGACTTTATTGAGCAGTTAAAATAGTTAAGTTTATAAATCACAGATGAAATGAGTCATTAGGATAAATATCCTCTTTTTTATCTTGAAAAAGAATTAAAATTTCATCATGCTAGAATTAAGGCAACAACATTAAATAGACAAAAAAATATATGAAGCTAGATAAATTCGATCGAGAAATTTTGCGAGCCATGCAAAAAGATGCAACTGTTTCGATGGCTGATTTAAGTCAAAAAGTGGGTTTGTCACACACACCATGTTGGCGCAGAGTTAAACGCCTGGAAGCTGAAAAAGTTATTCTGCAGAAAGTGACATTGCTAGATAATAAAAAGTTAAACTTAGGTGTATCAGTTTTTATTTATGTCACCTTAAAAAATCATGATGGTGAGTCATTAAATGATTTTGAAAAGGCTGTTCAAAACATTGAATCAATAGTTGAGTGTCATACCACAAGTGGGGATAAGGATTATTTACTAAAGGTAATTGTTGAAAGTATTGAGGAATATGAACACCTACTTAAAACTAAATTGACTAACTTGCCCTTAGTCGACCATCTAAGTTCTACTTTTGCTCTTAAGCAGGTTAAAAACACCACTGAATTGCCCATTAAAAATTTATAAAAAACTGCGAGTTTCGTAATAGCGAAATTTTTGACATTAAAAACTCTTTTACCTGTTTGCACGCATCGTCTGATTTATCGTTGTCTTGTTGACCCAATGATAGGCAGTCATTACCTTCAAAATTTGACCATAATAAAAAATAAGTCAACGTTTAAACAAAAGGATCAGACTATCTTTACAGCCTTCTTGTTGATCCCATATTCACGCAATTTATTGGCAATGGCGGTATGACTTAACCCTAGTTTTTTAGCCAACTGCCTTGTGCTTGGATAACTTGGGTATAATCGCATCAGAATATCTTTTTCAAAACGCTTTACTTCATCATCTAAACTCCCAGAGAATTCCTCTGATACAAAACTCACTGTTGCAGAGCATGACGGCAGTTGAATGTTTTCTTTCTCTAATTCGCGACCTTCCAGTAATGAAACAGCTCGATAAAGTGCATTTTCAAGTTGTCTAACATTGCCAGGCCATGGATAAATTTGTAAATAATCGAGACAAGCCTTAGTCATCTTAGGGGCTTTTAGGCCCAATTTCACACTGTGCTGTTTAACGAATCGCTCGGCTAACACAACAACATCTGCTCTACGTTCTCGTAATGGAGGTAAAACCAAACTCAACATATTTAAACGATAAAACAAGTCTTCTCTAAATTTCCCTTCTTGCATTAACTTACCTAAGTCTTTTTGAGTAGTACAAATTAACCTAACGTCAAATTGCAACTCTTCCTCATCGCCAATTCTGTGATAGCTGCCTTTTTGTAATACCTGCAAAAGCTTTACCTGAAGATGCGCAGACAGCTCACCTACTTCATCTAAGAGCAAAGTACCACCTTGCGATTGCTCTAATAAACCAAGTTGTTTTCCAGTCTGTCCATCAGCCCCAGGTCCATAACCAAATAATTCTGTCTCGGTAATATTATCCCTCAAAGACCCACAGTTTAACGATAAAAACACCTCCTGATTGCGTCTACTTGCCTCATGGCACGCCTTGGCAAGCATCTTTTTACCTGTTCCCGTCTCTCCAAAGATAATAATAGGCCCATCCAACTCGGCCATTCGTTTGGCTTCTTTCACTACGTTTTTCATTGCTTTACTATCCGCTTGAACAGAGATAAAACTATCTGCGCTAGCCTTATGAAAAACAGTCAGTTGTTGGCCTAATCTGAGTTCGGATTTCAGCATAAAAACTGCCCCTGCCAAAATATCAGCACCATCGGAGTCAGGCACCATAACGGGCAACATATCAAGCAAATAATCTTGTTCTAAAAACCTGATCCTTTGTGCTTGGGCTTGAGGGGTTTTACTTTCCAACCATCGACTTAGATTAAATCCTTTGAGAAGTTCAGAAATATCACTTCCAATAATATCAGTTTCGGGGACGTCTAGACTTGATACAACGGCATCATTGACCAAGATAATTTTACCTTTGATATCCACCGAAAAAACCGGATCGGGTAAAGTCTGCAACAAAGCTTTAAGTTGATACTGCTCACGTTCAATGGGCATAAAGGGGGTGGTTTTCACATCTTCTATACCTTCAATTTTACGTATTTTAGGCATCAAATGTTGGAAATCTGCAAACTCAATATTGGGGAAATTCAGGAAAATTTTTCCTAATGCATCAATTTCAATTCCGCGCAGATCTATTTCATGCTCAACTAATATATCTAACACATCTTGAGCAATGCCCAAACGATCCTGGCAGTGTACTTCTAAGCGCATTTACAACCCCGATTTGAATACAAGTCTAAACCAGCCCAATTTGAGCTAGCGTAAAGATATTATTACAATTGGTTAAGCTAAGACAGTGTTATTAGTTGGCTGTTTTCTCAGCTAAATAAATTTGCTTTGGGTGGGGCATACAAAAACATCCATATATAAAAAATTAACTTGCTTGTCTTTCTTTTGGTGAAAACCTAGGTGCAAATAGACCTAATTGTTTGGCTTGGCTGACTAACTCCATAATATCCATTTCTGCAATATCGAACAGAGAGTCAAATGATTCCAAGGCATAATATACTGGTTGCATAATGTCGATTCGGTACGGGGTTCTTAATGCATCTAAAGGATTCATTGGAAGATGCACACAATCATCTGATTCAATGGCATAGAGTGTTTCACCAGGTGATGACAAAATCCCACCTCCATAAACACGAGTTCCTTGCGCTGTATTCACTAAACCAAACTCTACAGTAAACCAATACAGTCTGGCTAAAAAGGCTCTGTCTTCTTTACTAGCCGCATAACCAAGTTTTCCATAGGTATGGGTGAAATGTGCGAAAGCAGGATTGGTTAATAGCGGACAATGACCAAATATTTCATGAAAAATATCTGGCTCTTGTAAATAATCAAACTCTTCATTTGAACGAATAAAGGTCGCTACTGGGAATTGTTTATTGGCTAATAAACTAAAAAAATCATCAAAATTTATTAACGATGGCACCTGTTTTACCTGCCATCCCGTAGCTTTAATTAGTATCGAGTTGATTTCAGCTAACTGTGGAATACGATCCGAGGGTAAGTCCAATAATTCAAGCCCATGTAAATATTCCTCACAAGCCCTTCCTTTAAGTAAGTTTGATTGTTTTTGTAACAATGCCGCCCATATTTTATTTTCTTCAGAAGACCAATTTACAAGACCACTCTCATCTGGTTGATGAGATTTATAACGAGTATTCTTTGACATGCAATTACAATAATTTTTTAGCTAACAATACCAAAATTATACTCGTCCCACGCAAAATCAAAAGACTTGTGGGTGTTTTCACTTTGTTACTTAATTGTAAATATAAGCTTACAAACACTCTAAATCACAACGAATAACACTAGAAAATACAAACAAAAACTTTATCTTAACTGGTTGTGTAAATCAGCCAGCAACTGCTTGCTAATAACCGACAAACCGGGCTTTTCTTCGGATAACCAAGGTAAGGGGCGACTTTCATTAATCGCTTTTAAACCTATTCTGGCAGTTAGAACCCCAGCACCCATTCCTTGTGCGATACGAGTTGATAACTTACCGGTAATCCCTGCACTAAATGCGTAATTACCGGCATCAGATAAAATTTCAGAAGCACCTGCATACAGCATTGTGTGGAATATTTTACGGATTAGCTTAACTCTTCCGCAGTAACCTAAATCTAAACCATATATTTTACTCACTTGGTCTATCATCCGAATATTACGCCACAATACTATTAACATATCCAACAATGCAAAAGGGCTAACAGCTATCATGACACTTGCTGCAGAGGCATTTTTGGTCACTTGTTTCATGGCCAGTTTATCAATGGGAGCTAACACTATGTATTCAAATAAACGTAAGACTTCACTATCACAGTGATGAAGGTCAAAACTTTCGTGCCAATTTGCTACCAAAATCTGATAATTATTGGGAAGGCTTTTGGCTATATTTAAACAATGTTGCTCGGCCAACCCAATAACACTGGTGTTGGCCATTTGCTCCGATTGGGTTCGAATATCACCTTGACGCTTAAATTTTTTCAGTCCTGTGTATTCAACAATAATTTGACGCAAAGCCAACATTCCTAGCACAGTAAAAATAGCGAGCCAAACACCTGCTAACCAATCCATTTTCTCAAGCATCGCAATAATAAAAAATATTAACTCGGCACTACTTGCTAGCAATATCGCAACAAACAAAAATGGTAACCATTTTTTTCTCGTCTTTTTAATAGTTAACTCATCTGAATACTGCTGTGGTTGCACCTTATCTGTGGGATCATCATTCACCTCAATTACATCAACCTCATTAACCATAAATGCTGGTTTAACTTCGGGTTGTGACTGAGTATCACCGTGTAGGTTGTTAAAAACATGTGCACTTTTGAGTGTGTAAGATGTCTTTACATCAAACAGCCCCTCATCATGAGGTACAGACGATTGTTTCATATTAATTTATCCGCTAGCAGAAAATCGAGCACTTGATCCATTCTAATATGTGGCAAACCATATGGAGTATTCATCAGAGGTGGTGATAAATTTGGAAACTCAAACTTTTGCTGTTTCCAGAACTCCGGGCCTGGGCAACTTTGTGGTACTTCTCCAGGAAATAAAGTGATGGCTGCGCCCTGAGCATTTCTCCCTTGAAGCACTGGAATACTTTCACCATTGAGTAGACTAAGACCTGACTTCGAAGCGCGAATAGCTGATACAGCAGTTGACTCGGTGCTCACACCATCAAACTGTATTTGTTTCCTTGCACTATGCAACATACTTTCCAACAACTTGACCAAGTTAGTTTGCTGGTCAGGTGTGATGTGATCGGCCTTAGTTGCAGCAAATACCAACTTATCAATTTTAGGTTGAAACAAACGATTAAGTATATTGGAAGAGCCATACTGGAAGCTCCCCAGCAACCAATCTAACGCCTTTTGTAAATCTTGGTAACTATGAAAACCACGATTAAGTGCTGACAAACAATCAACTAAAACAACTTGTCTATCAAAACCTTTAAAGTGTTCTTTATAAAATGGTTTTACCACTTCGGATTTGTAGTGTTCGAAGCGCTGACTCAATAGTTCTAAATTACTGCCTTTTACTGGTTTATTTAAATCAATCTTCTGATGTTGGAGTTGAACATCTGTAATAGGAAAAAAATGTAAAATAGGCGCTCCAGACAATTCACCTGGTAAAATAAAGCGACCAGGTTGCAACAATTGATAACCATTAGTTTGGCAATCAATTAAATATTGAGTGTATAGCGCTGCAATGTTTTGTAGCGCTAATTCATCCCCTTCAGCATTTAAATCTAAGCGGTTTACAGCAGTAAAAAAAGGACCGGCTATGTCATGTCTTAGTGGGTTATTTAGTTCGTCCTGACAATGCCTAGACCACTGAGCATAATCCATATCCAATAACGGCAAGTCCAGTAACCATTCTCCAGGATAGTCTGTGATGTCCAAGGTTAGCGTTGCGTCTTCAGTTAGATATTGACTCCAGCCCTGACTCTTTTTGTATCTTATTTTCAGCCTTACTTGAGAGATACCTTTTGTGGACGAAGGCCATTCAGGTGAGGTTTGGGTTAGTTTAACCATAGCGTCTTCGTAAGCAAAACGACTAAAGGTTAAGTTAGGTTGGACATCTCGTTTTACACCAATCAAACGAGACTCTCTTACTACTGAAAAAAAAGGCAGGTGTGACGCTTCATTAGCTTCAATAAGTTGGTTAACCAAAGAGGTAATAAATGCCGTTTTGCCACTTCTGCTCAAACCTGTTACGGCCAAATTAACATGATTATTTACCAGTCTTGCTGCTGTTGTTTTTAGCTTTTGTTTGGTGTGTTGAATCTTAGGATATTGAAAAAAGGAAGTCTGCATAAAAACTGTATCAACCTAATAGAATGAGAAAAAAAACATGAAGGACTAACATTTAGCCAGTCCCATTAAACATCATTCACAGTTTACTTAATTCTCGATTGAGTTGAAACTCAGAGGATGTCACATAGGTCTCCATTTTTCTGAGCCTACTTTCGTTTATTGCAAAACGTTCTTTGATATCAATAAAAGCCTGTTTAGGTGGTTCACCTGCTTGCCAAACTTTAGACTTCACTACAACTTTTTCTGATTCAGCCTCTGACACATTATGCCATCCTTTGCCTTGAACTTTATTGTGTTGGCTTTTAGTTGCAGAGCCATCATCTCTTGGTCTAGCTGACAAACCTCGAGGCTTTTTTTTCCAAAATAAACCAAGCTGCAACATAACCGACGAAGAAAAATGGCGGAGCTAACAAGAAAAACCCAGTAAGTGTTAAAATTCTTACCAACCATATTTCCATGCCAAAGTATTCCGCGATACCCGCACACACTCCGGCAATTTTTCCCTTACTCGGGTCACGATGTAAACTGCCAAAAGTTTTCATACTTTGTTCCTCCAATCTGGTGCCTCTGCATCCAAAATTGACTCTAATGTATGAATGCGCTCTGCCATTTTTTCTGCTCTGTCAGCTAATTCCTGTAATGTTCCATATTCGGCTTCAGTCAATCCCTGATTCATTTGCTTTTTACTCCGATAATGCATTATCAGCCATATCGGAGCGACAAAGATCATAAAAATAATGATAGGTGCTACTATGATTCCAATCACGTCTTCCAAAATTAATCTCCTTTTTACCAGTGTCTTTTGACTCTTTCAATTTACTTTTTATCAACCGTTGCTTTACTTTGCATTTTTTTCTTTAACGCCGCTAGTTCATCATCGATCTCATCATCTGACTCAAGTTCAGCAAATTCATCGGCTAAGGTCTTTTTACCTAAGTCGTAAGCATCGACTTGAGACTCTAAATCATCAATTTTACGCTCGTATTGCTCAAATCGGCCCATTGCAGCATCCACTTTGCCACTGTCTAACGTTTTCTTTACTTCAAGCCGAGAACTGACTGTTTTCTGTCGCAAAATAATGGCTTTTTGACGTGTTTTAGCATCGGCCAATTTATCTTGTAACTGCCCAACTTCACTTTGTAATTTAGTGATTTGCTCGTCTACCCCCTTAAGTTCAGACGACAAAGCGCTACCGTGTTCGTCACACTTTTTCTTTTCTTGAAGCGCGGCGCGAGCTAAGTCTTCTCTGTCTTTACTAATAGCTAACTCTGCTTTCGATTTCCAATCTTGTGCTTCGTTTTGCATTTTATTAATTTGCAAAGAGATATCTTTCTTACTGGCCAATGTCTTTGCTGAAGCAGAGCGCACTTCAACCAAAGTGTCTTCCATTTCCTGAATAATTAAACGTACCATTTTTTCTGGATCTTCGGCCTTATCTAAAATGGAATTAATATTTGAGTTCACTATGTCTGTGAAACGCGAGAAGATACCCATAGTCTTTTCCTCTTTTTATCAAATGTTAGTAAAATACTGTTACTTAATTGGTTTTTCTTATCAACTGCCATTACCATTCAATTTGTAGGCCAACATCACATTTTAACTAAATTATTGATTTAAAAGAAATATTAATTTACACGCCGAAGCCTGAGATCTACAATAATTAATGAGCAGACTATAATTTAGTCGTTTAGACCATTTTTAAGGATATTAATGAGCCGCTTTCGCCAACAAGATAAAATGCTAGGTCAATCTAATAACTTTTTAGAAGTGCTAGAGCAAATCTCACAAATTGCACCTTTAAATAAACCTGTTTTAATTATTGGTGAAAGAGGCACAGGTAAAGAACTTGTAGCCGCCCGTATGCATTTTTTGTCAAAACGCTGGGAACAAAGCTATCTGACATTAAATTGCGCAGCTCTAAACGAAAGTTTGTTAGAAAGTGAATTATTTGGATATGAAGCAGGCGCTTTTACTGGCGCAGCTAAACGCCGAGAAGGGCGATTCGAAACAGCAGATAACGGCACCCTATTTTTAGACGAACTGGCGAATACATCAGGCATGGTGCAAGAAAAGTTGCTGCGAGTGATTGAATATGGTGAGTTTGAACGTGTGGGTGGCTCTCGCAGTGTGAAAGTGGATGTTCGATTAGTTGCAGCAACAAATGAAGATTTACCTGCACTAGCTGACTCAGGCGAATTTCGAGCAGATTTATTGGATAGATTGGCATTTGATGTTATCACCTTGCCCCCTCTGCGTGAACGTAGAGATGACATTATGATCTTAGCTGAAAACTTTGCGATTAATATGGCCAGAGAATTGGAGATGGAACTTTTCAGTGGCTTTACTGAAAAAGCCAAACGCATTTTATTGGATTATCATTGGCCAGGTAATATTCGTGAATTAAAAAATGTGGTTGAGCGAGCAGTGTATCGCAGCAACAATCCCAACCTACCCGTACACAATATTGTGTTAGATCCTTTCGAATCTATATATCGACCACAAAAAAGAATTAAAACTAAGGATAGAATTACTCAATCTGAAGCGGTTACTTCCCCCGTCAATTCAGTTGAAACGTTGTCAAAAGACCAAGCTCTAACTCAGCCCAAAACACACTCTTTTTATGATTTCCCTGTTGATTTAAAAGAACTTTCCCAAGACTTTGAAATTGATTTAATTAATCAAGCATTAGCCGAAAGTCAATTTAATCAGAAGAAGACCGCAGAAAAACTGGGATTAACTTATCATCAATTACGGGGTTATTTAAAAAAGTATAATTTGTTAGAGCAAACCAACGAAGATATAGATTAAACTAGAGCTGTGAATATTCTAAAAAAACACAATAAAAATATTTGGTTCAAAACAAGTCTGATTGTTTTGGCGAGTGCTTTACTGTGTTCTTGCGATGCGCTTCTTCAATCTAAAACAGACCCCAATGGTATTGTTTATTGCTCAGAAGGAAGCCCGGCTAATTTTAATCCACAATTAGAAACCTCAGGAACAACGGTTGATGCTTCATCCCACCAAATCTATGACCGATTAATAGATTTTGACCCTGTGACTGGAGATATAGTACCTGCGTTAGCAACCAGTTGGTTAGTCAGTGATGACGGAAAAACCTATACCTTTCAGCTGAGACAAAAGGTCCCTTTTCACAATACTGAAACGTTTAGCCCAACCCGCTTTTTTAATGCCGAAGATGTACTATTCAGTATCGATCGTTGGCGTCTGGATGATCATCCATACCACGAGATATCAGGTGGAAGGTATCCTTATACTGACAGCTTGAATCTTGATGGTTTAATAATTCAAGTCAAACGTTTAAATGGCTACAGGGTAGAAATTACACTTAATAAACGAGAAAGCTCCTTTTTAGCTAATCTTGCGACAGATTTTTCTGTCATATTATCCGCTGAGTATGCTGACAAGTTAATATCACGAAATCAAAAAGAATTAATAGATCATAATCCTGTGGGAACTGGGCCTTATCAACTGGCTAGCTTTCGCAAAGACCGTTATATACGCTACACCGAACATCCCAAGTATTGGCGTAAAATTGAGTTAACTGACAAACTCATATTTGATATTACTCCTTCTAGCTCACTAAGATTAGCTAAATTACTTACCGGCGAATGTGATGCTATAGCTTTACCGGCGCACAGTGAACTTGAGGTCATACGTCAACAAGATGATTTAGTTTTAGTTGAAAAGCCAGGCTTTAATGTAGGATTTTGGGCGTTTAATACATCTAAACCTCCATTTGATAATCCACTGGTGCGAAGAGCATTAGGCATGGCAATTGATAGAAACGCCCTGATTGAAGCCATTTATTTTAATAGTGCCGTTGCCGCGAAAAACATTGTTCCCCGCACATCGTGGGCGTTTCAAGCTGATGTTAAGCCTCTTAGTTACAATCCGATTGCAGCAAAAAAATTATTACGTAAGCAAGGCGTCCCAGAGGGCTTCTCGATGACTGTTTGGGCGATGCCCGTGCAACGCGCTTATAATCCAAATGCCATGAAAATGGCTGAATTAATTCAAGCATATCTTCAAGATGTCGGTATACAAGTCAATATTGTCAGTTACGAATGGTCAACATTTAGAGAGCGTTTGTCGGAAGGACTTCATGATTCTGTTTTAATTGGCTGGTCAGCAGATAATGGCGATCCAGATAATTTTTACCGTCCACTTTTATCCTGTTCAGCTATAAAGTCAGGCACTAACAGAGCAATGTGGTGTTCAGACGAGTATGATTTATTAATTAATGAAGCTTTAAAGTACACCGACATCAGCGAACGGACCTATTTTTATGGCAAAGCCAATGAACTTTTGGCTGAACAACTGCCTTTAATTCCCATAGCTCATGCATCTCGCTATCAAGCATATAGGAAGAATTTGGACGGGTTGGTGATTAACCCATATGGCGGTGTGCGCTTTGCTGGAGTGAAAAAGCTCTAATGGCGAATGTATTACTGCGTTATACAAATTTAGTTCTTGTTACCCTATTTATCTTAAGCTTATTGTCTTTTCTCTTGGCTTATTTATTTCCTGGACAAGCCTTGGAAAACCTTACTGGCCTGAGGTTTAACGAATTGACTGAACTACAAAATAGTCAAATAAAATACTCTGTGGATGACAACATATTTATCCAATATTCCCATTACATGGGCGAACTATTTTCAGGCAACTGGGGGGTCAGCTTCAATTCGGGTTTACCGCTATATGAAGACGTTGGCCATTACCTTCCCGCTAGCATAGAGCTGAGTTTCTATGCGCTCTTAATGTCTTTTTTCATTGGCCTGCCTTTAGGGTTTTTAGCTGCATTGCGACATCACAGACTTACCGATTACAGCTTGCTAACGGTGAGCTTATTGGGCTATTCCATACCAGTATTTTGGCTAGCCTTGATCATGATCCTAGTATTTTCTTTGCAACTAGGGTGGCTTCCACTATCTGGACGTATTAGCTTAATATATGAAATTCCGAGCATTTCTGGCTTCATTTTAATAGATATTTTATTATCTGATTTTATTGATAAAAAATCAGCATTGATTGATGCTTTAAGACATCTTATTTTACCAACTATATCTATTGCTGTTGTCACCACGACTATGATATTTCGAATTACAAGACGTTCGGTAATTAAAACGCTAAATAGCGAGTTTATTTTAGCGGCTTACGCCAGAGGTTTAACACCCAGACAAGTGTTAATGCGCCACGGTGTGAGGAATGCACTCATGCCTATATTGCCATTATTAGCTATGCAATTTCCCACTTTATTAACCAACGCCATGATAGTAGAAAGTATCTTTTCTTGGCCAGGTATAGGCAGCTGGCTTATTCAGGCTATTTATCAACAAGATTACCCCGCAATAAGAGCAGGAATGTTAGCTGTATCTGTTTTGGTTGTTATTTTCACTATGTCTCTTGATCTTATTATTCGCCTAACTGATCCAAGACGCAGAAGGGCTGAACGTGTCGCAATCTAGACTATATCAGGAAGAGCATCATCCCTCTCCACTGCAGTTCACTTGGATAGAATTCAAAAATAATCATATCGCTGTCGCAGGATTATTTTGTTTTGCTTTTTTTTTAATCATTACTATCTTTTGTCCATTATTAGCGCCCTTTGATCCGAATATGCAACAAATAGGTGATTTGATGATTCCTCCAGCTTGGGATCCCAATGGTGGTATTAGCCATGTATTTGGAACTGATGCCTTAGGCCGTGATTTGTTATCTCGAATTATCTACGGCTGTAGGATGACCTTCGGTATTAGTTTGTTGTTGGTAATGGTCGCTATGCTTCTAGGTGTAGGTTTAGGAGCATTGGCAGGCATGAGTAAAGGATTCCGCTCGAGTTTTCTTAATCATACTTTAGACTCCATTCAAGCGATCCCAACTTTGCTCATCGCCATCATTATTATTGCCATTTTAGGTCCAGGATTAGTCAATAGCATGTGGGCTATAGCTTTGGCACTGACACCTCAGTTTATGCACCAAACTCGCGACTTTATAAGACATGAATTGTCTAAAGAATATATTATGGCAGCTAAACTCGACGGTGCCAGTAAAGCACATATTTTTGCCCACTCCATATTGCCTAATATGGGTGAGATGTTAGTGGTTCAAGCCACCTTAGCTTTATCAATTTCTATTCTAGACATTAGCGCTTTGGGATTTCTCAAATTAGGTGCACAGGCACCCGCTTCAGAACTAGGTGCAATGCTATTGGAAGGTATTGAGGTGGCTTACATTGCCCCTTGGACGATTGCACTGCCCGGTGGAGCATTGTTTATGATGATGATTTCTATCAACTTGGTAGGGGATGGTTTGCGCTCAGCATTTAGAAATAGGTTATTGCACTAATGGTCTTGCTTGATATCAAAAACCTAACCTTAGAAATTGATATATCAGCAGGATGGGTAAAGGCGCTTGATAAAATAAACATGGTGATCCATGAAGGTCAAATTCATGCCTTAGTCGGTGAGTCAGGATCAGGGAAAAGCTTAATAGTCAAAGCCATTGTTGGGGCACTACCTAAGCGCTGGCGAATTACTGCTGACCGTATGACATGGAAAGGACAAAACCTATTGACTATGTCTGCGAAAGCTAGGCGAAAGCTTATTCGTAAAGATATATCAGTGATCTTTCAAAACCCTATTGAGTCACTCGATCCATCATTGACCTTAGGACAGCAGCTAAAAGAAATGCTTCCAAGAGACAAATTAACAAAAACGTGGTTTTGGCAGCGCAACGACGAAAAACAAGCATTGGCGATTAAACTGCTGCATAAAGTAGGCATTAAAAATCACCAATTATGTCTAACTAGCTATCCACATCAAATTGCCAATGATGTGGTCCAGAAGTTTATGATTGCAATGGCGTTGGCATCTGAGCCTAAATTAATTATTGCTGATGATCCCACTAGAGGGATGGAAGTTACTTCAAAGACACAAATATTAAAGTTACTCAGTAAAGTCAATCAAGTAAAAGGTATGAGCCTTTTGTTTGTTAGCCACGACTTATTAGCTATATCCAGTATGGCCAGTTATATGACTGTTTTATATTGTGGGCAAACAATTGAAAGTGGTGACTTGAAACAACTAAAAAAACGTGCATTTCACCCTTATACTCAGGCGCTATTAGATAGCGCACCAAGCTTTCGTAAAGACCTCCCACCCAAATCTCCTCTTAGCTCATTAGATGGCACTATCCCTACTTTGCATCATTTACCCATAGGCTGCAGATTGGGCCCAAGGTGCCCGAGAGCTCGCAAAGAGTGTGTGGCAACACCCCAAATTAGACGGGTTCATACGCATTTCTACAGTTGCCACTTTCCTCTTCATTGGGATGCTAAGTAATGGATCTTATCAATCTTGAAGCTTTAACCTTTCAAAATAAAACAAAAAGCATGTGGTCAAAAAGCAAGGTAACTTTTGATTTAGGACCCGTCAGTTTTAATGTTAAAGCAGGCGAAACCTTAGCTATTGTCGGCAATAATAGCTCGGGTAAGTCCTTGCTGGCTAAACTACTTGTAGGTTTAGAAACACCTAAAAGTGGAAAAATATTTATGAATGGAGTGGAACTAAATAAATCAAATATTAGTGTCAGATGCCATGATATTAGAATGATTTTTCAAAATAGTCATGAGTCCCTCAATCCTGGGTTAACATTGGGCACCATTTTGGAAGAACCGTTGCGTCTCAATACTAAACTTAATGGTCAACAGCGCAAGTCGCTAATAGAGCAGACTCTTAGAAAAGTGGGGTTAATGGCAGAACATCAGTTTTTTTATCGGCATATGTTGTCTGATGGGCAACGCCAAAGAATAGCCTTAGCCAGAGCGCTAATACTGAACCCAAAAGTGATTGTTGCAGATGAACCCTTTGCAGCATTAGATCCATCTGTTCGCTCTCAAGCGGTGAACCTACTAATGAAATTGCAGCGTGATTTAGGGCTAGGTTTTATCTTTATTTCCCACAACCTAGGCATTGTTAGACATATATCTGACAAAGTGATCATCATGAAATCTGGAAAAGTAGTGGAATCAGGGAAAACTGATGCCATCTTTAATTGGCCTAAGAATGAATATACAAAAAAATTAGTTGATTCTCATCAGGCATTAATTAATGGACAAAATAGTCAACGCTGAAAAACTTAAGAACTGATTTTAGAACTGATAGTGCTAAATAAAAAATCACTTAACACCATCGAGCTAGTTTATCCTACTAAGGCCAACAATATACCAGCAGCTACAGCCGAGCCTAATACACCGGCCACATTAGGCCCCATAGCATGCATCAATAAGAAGTTATGATGATTTGCTTCCAGTCCAACCTTATTCACCACTCTGGCTGCCATAGGCACTGCAGATACGCCAGCAGCACCAATCAATGGATTGATTTTTTGACTACTCAGTTTACTCATTGCTTTTGCCATTAATATACCTGCTGCAGTACCAATAGAGAAAGCTATAGCACCCAGTGCCAAAATACCTAAGGTTTCAACAGTTAAAAATTTATCAGCCGATAATTTAGAACCAACGGCTAACCCCAAAAAGATTGTCACAATATTGATCAATTCGTTTTGAGCGCTGTTACTTAACCTATCGACTACACCTGACTCTTTCATCAAGTTACCTAGACAGAACATTCCAACCAAAGGAGTGGCAGTAGGTAAAAACAGAAGACAAAGAAAAAGTACCGCTAGGGGAAAAATTATTTTCTCTCGCTTAGATACTATCCTAAGTTGAGGCATTTCTATTTTTCTTTCTTCTTCGCTAGTTAATAAGCGCATGATAGGAGGCTGAATAATAGGCACTAAAGCCATATATGAATAAGCGGCAACCGCAATAGCGCCGAGAAGATCAGGCGCTAACTTAGAGGCTAAAAATATCGCTGTAGGCCCATCAGCACCACCAATAATAGCGATGGCAGCTGCATCTTGCAGTGAGAACTCGAAGCCGGGCACCATGTTCAAGGCGATAGCGCCAAACAGTGTACCGAAAATGCCAAATTGTGCTGCAGCACCCAATAACAACATTCTAGGGTTGGCAATCAAGGCGCTAAAGTCTGTCATAGCTCCCACCCCCATAAAAATAAGCAAAGGGAAGACTCCTGTGCCTATACCCACATCATAAATAAGGTAAAGTAATCCACCTGGATCACTAAACCCAGCCAACGGAATATTGGTTAAAACGGCACCAAAACCAATTGGTAGCAACAATAAAGGTTCAAACTTCTTAACAATAGCTAGGTAGAGTAGTAATGCGCCAACGCTCATCATGATCACCTGACCTAACTCGAAGTGAGCCAGAGAGGTGCTTTGCCATAATAATTCGAGCTTTCCCATGTGTATTTCTTATCCTATGAACAATAAAGATTGACCCGTTTGCACAACATCACCTTCTTTAGTTGAGATATTGGATACCACACCAGATATAGATGCTCGAATTTCTGTTTCCATTTTCATAGCTTCCATGATGATAACTACGTCACCTGAATTGACTACATCACCGTTTTTGACCAACACTTTAAAAATGTTTCCTGTCAATGGTGAGTTTAATGCTTGGCCTGACTCAGAAGGTGCTCTATTTGCTTGTGGCTCAGGTAAAAAATGAGGCGCCGCTTGCACATTTGTTAATTCACCACTTTGAGCAACCTCGACCTCAAATATTTGACCGTCAACACGAACAGAATATGCCACCGCGCCAGGGGTTTGTGATTTAGGTGAGACCACGGTATTTGTGACAACTGGTGATGTTTCAACAGGTGCAGGCTCGAATGCATCAGGGTTATTTCTATTTTTAAGAAACTTTAAGCCAATTTGTGGAAATAACGCATAAGTCAACACGTCATCGACCAAATCATCTGCTGTTTGGATAGATTCTTTTTTGGCAATATTTTTAAGTTCGCTGGTAAGCGCAACCAGCTCGTCTTCTATTAAATCTGCTGGGCGACATGTAATGGCATCTTTACCGTCTAATACACGTAGTTGCAATTTTCTGTTAACGGGTGCAGCAGTCGCACCATATTCACCTTTAAGAACACCTGCGGTTTCTTTACTGATGCTTTTGTAACGCTCACCTGTGATTACGTTAATAACAGACTGAGTGCCGACAATCTGAGACGTCGGTGTTACCAAAGGAATAAAACCAAGATCTTCTCTTACTTTTGGAATTTCAAGAAGCACCTCATCCATTTTATCTTCAGCACCCTGCTCTTTTAATTGGCTTTCCATGTTAGTCAACATGCCACCAGGAACCTGTGCTATTAAAATACGTGCGTCAACACCTTTAAGACTGCCTTCGAACTGTGCATACTTTTTACGCACATCACGAAAGTAACTAGCAATCTCAGTAAAAGCGGGTAATGCCAACCCCGTATCACGCTCAGTACCTTCGACAATTGACACGATAGTTTCTGTCGCCGTATGACCATAAGTCATACTCATTGAGGAAATAGACGTATCTATTATGTCAATACCCGCATCAATCGCTTTTTGGTAGGTAGCTGTGCTCAAGCCAGTTGTTGCATGACAATGCATGGCAATAGGCACATCGATAGATTCTTTTAATCTCGTCACTAACTCTTCGCATTCGTAAGGTTTGAGTAAACCAGCCATATCTTTTATACAAATTGAATGCACGCCCATATCTTGTAATTCGTTGGCCATATCTAACCACGTTTGCAAGGAATGAACAGGTGACACAGTGTAAGACATGGTTCCTTGAGCATGTGCACCTTGTTTAATGGCCGCCTTAACGGCAGTTTGTAGATTACGAATATCGTTCATCGCATCAAATATGCGGAAAACATCAACGCCATTCGCGTGGGCTCGCTCCACAAACTTTTCAACCACATCATCGGCATAGTGGCGATAACCTAGAAGATTCTGGCCACGCAACAGCATTTGTTGCTTAGTTTTAGGCATGGCCTTTTTAAGCTGACGAATACGCTCCCATGGATCTTCTCCCAGATAGCGAATACAAGCATCAAACGTTGCCCCACCCCAAGTTTCTAGAGACCAATAGCCAATATCATCTAATTTACTTGCAATAGGTAACATGTCTTCCAGACGCATTCTGGTCGCAAACAATGATTGGTGAGCGTCACGCAATACAACATCTGTAATTGCTAATGGTTTACGCATGGTGATACTTCCTTAAAATATTAAATTAGTGTGACTTTCTATGCTCAGTGATAGCTGTACTTATTGCAGCTACCACTTTTGGTGACACGCCTTGGTTATTGATAAAAGAGCTGTGACTAGGGGCTGTTTGGTTTTGTATAGTCTTTAGCGACTCATCAGGAAAAAATTTGTTTATCCAAGCAATAAGAGTAATTGCACCAATTAGCGTTGATAAAAACAAAAACACCACTACCATTCCAACTAATAATAAATTAGCGGCTTCAGCAAGAGCATTTGCGACTTCAGGTTGCATACAAACGTTATCTCAATAATGAAATCTCAATAAGTGATAAGTATCATGCAGCTTGATAAAACACAACAAAACAACAAGAGGAAAAGTGCATAAAGAATAAGAAAATATTCGGATATAGTGAATATTTACCCAAATATGCAAAATAATTAACAAGCGACTTACATAGAAATTTACAAGCCAATAAAATAGTTTAATCCAATTAGCTAAACATTAACGACAAAAGTAATCTTCTAAAAATAAAAAAGCCTACAAATAAATCTGTAGACTTTAATGTGTGGTGCGCGTGGAAGGATTCGAACCTCCGACCGCCTGGTTCGTAGCCAGGTACTCTATCCAGCTGAGCTACACGCGCATACACTGTTTGCGTAAAGTATATTCAATCTTCTAACACAATATAGAAAGTGATGGTGCGCGTGGAAGGAGTCGAACCTCCGACCGCCTGGTTCGTAGCCAGGTACTCTATCCAGCTGAGCTACACGCGCAATACTGTTATAATAAAACCCAATGGCGGAGAGGGAGGGATTCGAACCCTCGGTACGAATAAACGTACGGTTCCTTAGCAGGGAACTGGTTTCAGCCACTCACCCACCTCTCCGGAACTTGAATCTTTTACACATAATAGGATGGTAGCCTATTCGACTAATCCAGATTAACTACCTTCACCACAAGCTTTAAGGCCCTTGACTTAAGATTAACCTCTCCTAAATGAGGAGCAGGATTTTACCGATCCACATGAGTATGTCAAACACTTTTTATGAAGTTAATGATGGCTTGCTGGCATTTTAAACGATTATTGATTAAGTGCTTATTATTTGTCAGATATGAACAATGTCACAGATTAATCTAAGCTAAAAACCAGACATAAAAAAAGCTGGTTACCCAGCTTTTTTTATGTCCAAAACCGACTAGTTTTCGTCAGTACTTTCTACATTTTCATGGGCAGCAAGTTGAACATTCTTTTCAGCTTGGATACGCATGTAAATTTCTTCACGATGCACAGATATTTCCTTAGGCGCATTTACACCAATTCTTACCTGATTTCCTTTTACACCTAATACTGTCACTGTGACATCATCACCGACCATTAGGGTTTCACCAACACGACGAGTTAAAATTAGCATTATATTGCTCCTTTATCCGTTAAAATTACTGTTCCCTCACTAAAATTAGTGTAAATCAGCAGCATAGCCATTAGATTTACCCAGTCGGTTTTTCCCTATTTTTGTTGTCACCACAAAAAACAACCGAAAAATTCTTATCTTTTAATTTCTACTTTTTCTTATATTATTTATAACTTTTCTTGTAACCAATCTTGCACTGAATTAATGGCTGAGTCTAAGTTTTGCGGTTGGGTTCCGCCAGCCTGAGCCATATCAGGGCGACCTCCTCCTTTACCACCAACTTGTTGAGCAACAAAGTTGACCAATTCCCCTGCCTTAACCCTAGACACTAAGTCCTTGGTCACACCGACTATTAAGCTTACTTTACTTTGTTCAGCTATGCCTAAAATAATTATTGCGCTACCTAACTGGTTTTTGAAATCATCGACCATAGCTCTAAGAGCTTTTGCCTCAACACCCTTTAATACTGTACAGAGCACTTTCACACCTTTGATTTCATATAACTCCGACAACACATCTGTAGCAGCACTATTGGCTATTTGTCGTTTAAGCTTTTCTAATTCTTTCTCTATTATTTTATTCTGATCAAGTACATGTTCTATACGACCAGTTAAGCCTTGAGGATCTATTTTTAATAGACTAGCAATTTGACTTATTTGCTGCGATTGACTTTGAACTGCATCTAACGCTTTTCTCCCAGTAACCGCCTCTAATCTTCTGACACCTGCCGCAATACCGCTTTCTGAAAGAATCTTAAAGAATCCAATATCGCCAGTTCTATTAACATGCGTACCACCACAAAGTTCCATTGAAAATCCTCCCATAGATACTACGCGAACATCTTCTGAGTACTTTTCACCAAATAACGCCATTGCACCTGCAGACTTTGCTTCGTCCAAATTCATTAATTTGGTATCAAGGCAGTGGTTGGAACGAATGTGCTCATTAACTAACTTTTCAACACTTTTAAGTTCCTCATTGGTAACAGCTTCAAAATGTGAAAAATCAAAACGAAAACGCTCGTCCGACACCAGTGAACCTTTCTGGTTTACATGCTCGCCCAAGACTTGTTTTAAAGCAGCATGCATAAGATGCGTGGCACTGTGATTTAATTTTATAGCTTCACGGCGCTCAAGATCAAACTCAGCTTGCACAATATCACCCAGTTTAAAGTCTGAATAAGCCGTCCCCATGTGAGCAATTGCATTACCCAACTTAACCGTGTCTCTGACTTTAAAGCTGCCATTAGCAGTTTTAATTTCGCCAGAATCTCCAATTTGACCACCTGATTCAGCATAAAAAGGGCTCTTATCAAGAACAATAATACCCTCATCACCTTTACTTAATTGTTCTACTTCATGACCGTCAACAAACAACTCAATAACTCTAGCTTGCTCGCCTTTTTGATCATAACCGGTAAATTCAGAAACACAATTAGACTTTAGTCGCTCATTATAATCTGTATCAAATTGGCTAGCTTGTTGCGCGCGTTTACGCTGGGCATTCATAGCGACTTGAAAACCTTCTTCGTCAATACGAAGTTCTTTTTCACGGGCCACATCATTGGTTAAGTCCGCAGGGAAACCATATGTATCGTAAAGCTTAAATACTAATTCGCCTGGCACTACATCAGATGACAGCTGCTCAAGTGCATCGTTAAGGATACTCATGCCACGTTCAAGGGTTCGAGAAAATTGTTCTTCTTCAGTTTTTAATACTTTTTCTATAAGTAAGCGATTCGTAGTTAGCTCTGGGTAAGCTTCAGCCATTTGCGACTCCAATGCCTCTACCAAACGATAGAAAAAAACATCACTGGCACCAAGCTTATTACCATGTCTGATTGCCCTGCGAATAATACGTCTTAAAACATACCCTCTGCCTTCATTTGAGGGAATAATACCGTCACAAATTAAGAAACAACAAGAGCGAATATGATCTGCAATAACACGTAAAGATTTGTCTTGTTTGTCCTGTGTTCCAATAATATTAGCAGCGGCATCAATTAAATTTTGAAAAATATCAATTTCATAATTACTATGCACATTTTGTAAAATAGCTGATATGCGCTCTAAACCCATACCCGTATCAATGGAAGGCTTTGGTAATGGCTGCATGGTTCCATCACTTTGACGATTAAACTGCATAAATACCAGATTCCAGATTTCAATAAACCTATCACCATCTTCTTCTGGGGTTCCCGGAGGTCCGCCCCAGATATGTTCTCCGTGATCATAGAAAATTTCTGAACAAGGACCACAAGGGCCAGTATCGCCCATAGACCAAAAATTATCTGAAGTACTAATACGAATAATTTTGTCTTCTGAAATACCTATTTTGTTTGCCCAGATATCAAAGGCTTCTTCATCATCGTGATAAATAGTGACTAACAATTTATCTTTAGATAGTTTTAATTCTTTAGTCAAAAAATCCCAGGCATATTGAATAGCATCAGCTTTAAAATAATCACCAAAACTAAAATTACCTAACATTTCGAAAAAAGTATGATGACGAGCGGTATAACCTACATTCTCGAGGTCATTATGTTTACCACCTGCTCGCACACAGCGTTGAGAAGATGTCGCCCTATCATAACTTCGGGTTTCTGTACCTAAAAACACATCTTTAAACTGATTCATACCCGCATTTGTAAACAAAAGCGTCGGATCGTTTGTAGGAACTAAAGATGAACTGGATACTTTTTGATGTCCTCTTGCGGCAAAAAAATCTAAAAATGCACACCGGATCTCGGCGGTTGTTTTACTCATTTACAATCCTGAAATATTAATGATTAATGGAGTTCAAATATGCCCAAAACAACATAAAAACTGCGAATGTCGCCAAAGATATCAGTTTAGAGAACTTTTGTTAAGGTTAGTGTTTACACTTAAGAGAGTTAATCTTTTCACGGCTCAATAGCATAGCAAATTTGTTCATGGGTAAAACTAAGATAATATAAAGATTGTGGTTATTTCTGTTTTTTTACCCAGCTGCAGCAGGCGTACCTCCATATTTTTTCAAACACTTTGCAGCTAATTCAAACCAATTGATATTAAGTTCACTCATTGCTGCAGCCATAATTTCAGAAAATTCTGATATTTTTTCAATTCATGACGTATTTTTGGTTCGCCTGTGCGTTTGCTCGTTTGACCTCACATCAAAAACGCTTAAAATCTCACATTATTTTACAGAATATTCTGATTAATTGTATCTATTCATTCGACGCACAGATGACGCTCAAGTTCACGTAACAAGAGTTCTTTGAGAATTTTGCATTGATTATAATCTCGCCCCGCAAGCCAGCTAGTGATGGTATATTTAATGATCTTAACTTCATTTTCTGCCATATTAGGAAGATAAATTCAGCAAAGAATTAGACCCAACATTGTCAATATATAGCACAGAATATACTTTCAAATTTAGCACCTCAATTGAACAAGTGGGTCAAACAGTTTGGGACAATTTAGCTAATGGCAATAGTCCATTTTGCCAATATCCTTTTTTGCATGCCCTAGAAACCTCTGGCTCGGTAGGTGGAAAATCTGGGTGGCAGCCTTTCCACTTAGTAATCTATCAAAATTCTGATCCTGTTGGCATTTTACCTTTATACAAAAAAACACATAGTTACGGCGAATATGTATTTGATTTTGCTTGGGCAAACACTTATCGGCAATATGGCGTTAACTATTACCCTAAATTAGTGGCCGCCATACCTTTTACGCCTGTGACTGGAGCAAGGTTAATGCTCAACGCTACAATAGATAGACAGCAACTGATACCCATTCTATGCCAAGAAATCACCAATCAATTAACGTTGTTTGGCATGTCTTCCATGCATTGGTTATTTGTGGAGCAAGATATTAGCCAAACACTGCATGAGCATCACCAAATACAACGTAAAGCCGTTCAATTTGAATGGTTCAATCGTCAATATTCGTCGTTTGATGATTATTTGACACATTTTAATTCGCGCAAAAGAAAGAATGTTAGGAAAGAGCGCATTAAAATTACAACTGAAGGTATAAAAGTTGTTAGGTTGTATGGGGAAGGTTTGACTGAAAAGAACATGCGTTTTTTTTATGATTGTTACAAACAAACGTATCTAAAACGTAGTGGTCATGATGGTTACTTAACCGAAGACTTTTTCCAGAAAATTTTTAGAAATTTACATCAGAACTTAATGCTAGTCATTGCTTTAAAAGACAATACACCTATTGCTAGCGCTTTATTTGTATTTGATAAAAATCAACTTTGTGGTCGATACTGGGGGGCTTTAGAAGATATAGATAACTTACATTTTGAATGTTGTTACTACCAAGGTATTGAATTTTGCATTGAAAGAAACATCGCTAAATTTAACCCGGGCACGCAGGGAGAACATAAAATATTAAGGGGCTTTGAACCTATTTATTGTTATTCAAACCATTCACTTACAGAGTTGGCGTTTCACGAGGCCGTTGAGCGATTTATAGATGAAGAAAACACTCAAATCACACAATATAAAAATAATGCCGAAAAGCTATTACCTTTTAAACAAACACAAGACTAACTAAACTTAACCTGATATCAAAGCATTTATTATTTTTGCCAGACTAGCATAAAGTTATTTGCTGGCATTACGACGGTCTCAAGAAGAAACAAAGGTTTAGCCCAAAGGGTTAATTCATTAATGTCACGAATACCACCGCACCCTTGCTGTGCTAGGTGTTGATCAAAAGCTTTGTTTGACTCACTACTATACTGCCCTTGAAATTTATAAGGGCCGTATTGACAAAACACTCCACCAACTGGCAAGTTATCGGCCACTAATTGCATCATAAATTGTGTTTCTAATGGTTGCATAATATGTGTGGTATTCGCTGTAAACACAGCATCAATATTGGCTAGTGGCCAAGTGCTAGAAGCACCGATAGTCAATGAAAAAGGTTGATGCACATTATCCACGTCTACATCTTCTAGCCACGCGGCTATGGCAAGATGTTTATCAGGCATATCACTGGTATGCCACTGAAGATGCGTTAGTCTAGGAGCAAAATGCGCGGCATGTTGCCCCGTACCAGAACCAATCTCTAAAAGTGTTGTTTTATCCACCAAAACACGACTCAATATATCTAAAATTGGTTGTTTGTTATTTTCACACGATTGGCTGAAAGGCTTCTCTAACATACTTTTACTAATCCATTGTCTATTGAAGGTTGGGCCCTAACCACTTTTCAGCTTCTAACCTATCCCAATCTTTACGTGCAGCATAATCGAGCAATTGATCTTCTTGTATTTGGGCTACTGCAAAATAACGACACTGTGGATGAGAAAAATAAAAGCCAGATACAGCTGCACCAGGCCACATAGCATAACTCTCTGTTAGTTTCATACCAGTATTTTTTTGAGTATCTAGTAAATCCCAAATCAATTGTTTTTCTGTATGTTCGGGGCAAGCGGCATAACCTGGGGCAGGTCGAATACCTTGATATTTTTCACGAATTAGCTCTTCGTTTGATAATATTTCATCGGGTACATACCCCCAAATTTCCTTACGCACTATTTTATGTAAATATTCGGCAAAGGCTTCTGCAAGCCTATCGGCTAGGGATTTAACCATAATAGAATTGTAATCATCGCCGTCATTTTCATATACTTTGGCCAATTCATCTTCCCAGGTTCCTGCTGTTACAGCGAATGCACCAATATAATCGGCTTTACCTGAAGACTTAGGCGCAACAAAGTCACTTAAACAATTGTTTGCCCCCTTAGCTTTTTCAGTTTGTTGGCGAAGATGGTGAGCAACGTGTACCACTTGACTGCGGCTTTCATCCGCATAGACTTGAATATCGTCTTCTACTCGATTAGCCGGAAAAATGCCTACCACACCATTAGCTTTAAGCTTAGAATTGTTACAGAGAGTTTTTAACATGGACTGAGCATCAGCAAATAAAATCTGTGCTTCTTTGCCTACAACTTCGTCTTGTAATATGCGTGGATACTTACCTGCCAAAGACCAGGTTAAGAAAAATGGTGTCCAATCTATATAATCAACCAACTCTGCCAATCCAATACTTACTACGTTCACACCCAACTTGTTGGGAACAGGTGGCTGATAGTTGTTCCAGTCGAACTTAAAACCATTTTCACGAGCTTGCTTTAACGTTATGGGGCGGGTACGAGGCTTTTTCTTGGCGTGTTGCTCGCGCACTTTTTCATAATCAAGTTTTAGTTCTTCTGAATAAATAGCACGATTCTCGGCAGTGATCAGTTTCTGACATACTCCCACGGCACGGCTGGCATTGGGTACATAGACCACTGGTTGATGATAATGTTGTTCAATTTTAACTGCGGTATGTGCTTTTGACGTGGTAGCACCACCAATTAATAATGGTAGATCAAACTTTAAGCGCTGCATTTCTTTGGCCACATATACCATTTCATCAAGAGAAGGGGTAATCAGGCCAGAAAGGCCAATCATATCGACATTTTCATCCTTAGCCACTTGCAACAGTTTTGCACAAGGTACCATTACCCCAAGGTCGATGATCTCAAAATTATTACATTGCAGCACCACGCCAACAATATTTTTGCCAATATCGTGAACGTCACCTTTTACTGTGGCCAATAAAATCTTGCCGTTACTGCTACCTTTGTCTTTTTCAAGCTCGATGAACGGATTAAGGTAAGACACCGCCTTTTTCATCACCCTGGCAGATTTGACCACTTGTGGCAAAAACATTTTACCCTCACCAAACAGATCACCAACTACATTCATGCCATCCATCAATGGCCCTTCGATAACATGCAATGGTTTTTCTGCCGCGAGGCGTGCCGCTTCAGTATCTTCCTCTATAAAATCCATAATGCCCCGTACCAGAGCGTGTTCAAGACGTTTGTTGACGGGTAATTCACGCCATTGTAGGTTGTCTTTAACCAATACTTTACCGTCGCCTTGATACTTGGGAGCAAGTTCTAAGAGCTTATCCGTAGCTTGGTCATGTCGATTTAAGATCACGTCCTCCACGGCTTCTTTTAGCTCCGGAGGAATTTGGTCGTACACTTCCAATTGTCCGGCATTTACAATGCCCATATCCATTCCCGCTTTAATAGCATGATATAAAAATACAGAATGCATGGCTTCACGAACTGGATTATTGCCGCGAAAAGAAAAAGATACGTTAGATAAGCCGCCTGATACATGAGCATGGGGCAAATGTTGACGAATACGCCGAGTAGCATTGATAAAATCTACAGCATAATTGTTATGTTCTTCAATCCCGGTTGCCACTGCAAAAATATTTGGGTCAAAAATGATATCTTGTGGTGGGAAGCTAATTTTTTCAGTGAGTAATTTATAACTACGTTCACATATCTCGAATTTGCGTTCTTCAGTATCGGCCTGGCCTTTCTCATCAAATGCCATCACTACAGTGGCAGCACCATATCGCTTTAACAGCTTAGCTTGATTTAAAAAGTTGTCTTCCCCCTCTTTTAAGCTAATTGAGTTAACAATGGCTTTACCTTGCACACACTTTAAACCTGCCTCGATAACCGTCCATTTGGATGAATCAATCATGATAGGCACGCGAGAAATATCTGGTTCAGAAGCAATCAGGTTCAAAAACCGCGTCATGGCGGCTTCAGAGTCCAACATAGCTTCATCCATATTGATATCTATTATTTGCGCACCGTTTTCAACTTGCTGGCGTGCAACATCTAAAGCTTTTTCATAATTATCTTCAAGGATCAAACGCTTAAACATAGCAGAGCCGGTTACGTTGGTTCGTTCACCTACATTGATAAAATTTGCTGAGGCTTTTGCTTTGACAAGAATGGGTTGCTCAATATCTATTTCAATTTTACTCATCACTACCGCCTAATGGACAAAAGGTTCTAAACCAGACAGGCGCATCTTCACCTCTCGCTTCACTATTTTACGAGGTGCGTAATCTTTTACAGCATCTGCCAGGGCCCGAATGTGTTCGGGTGTGCTGCCACAACATCCCCCCACAATATTCAATAATCCTGATTCTGCCCACTCTTGAATGTGCGAAGCCATTTCGTCACTTTCCATATCATATTCACCAAACTCATTTGGTAAACCTGCATTAGGATGGGCGGAAACAAAACATTCGGATACTTGGGATATTTCATCCACATATTGGCGAAGTAGGTCAGGGCCCAAAGCGCAATTTAAGCCAAAAGAAAACGGCTCTATATGATTCATCGAATAATAAAAAGCTTCAGCCGTTTGACCAGACAATGTTCGACCAGAGGCATCGGTAATAGTCCCTGAAATCATAACTGGTAACTGAATACCCAGTTGTTCAAATACTGTTTGTATGGCAAACACTGCAGCCTTGGCATTTAATGTATCAAAAATTGTTTCCACCATTATCAAATCCGCACCGCCTTCAATCAGGCCATGAGAAGCCTCAACATAAGCTTCAACCAACTCATCAAAAGTCACATTACGTTTAGCAGGGTCGTTCACATCAGGAGAAATAGAAGCGGTGCGACTAGTGGGTCCTAAGACACCTGCAACAAATCTAGGTTTACCAGGTGTTTGGGTGGTAAATTTATCTGCTGCCTCTCTAGCTAATTTTGTCGCCTCGATATTTATCTCTTTTGCCAACGCCTGCATATTATAATCAGCCATGGAGATAGTGGTGGCATTAAACGTATTAGTTTCAATAATATCAGCACCCGCCTCAAGGTATGCGCAGTGAATGTCATAGATAATCTTAGGCTGAGTCAATACTAATAAATCGTTATTACCTTTAACATCAGAATGCCAGTCAACAAAACGTTCACCACGGTAATCCTCTTCTTCGAATTTATATTCTTGGATCATGGTGCCCATGGCACCATCAAGTAACAAAATACGTTTGTTAGCAGCTTTAATCAGTTGTTCTTCTCGTTGCTCTGGGGCCATTCGCTGACTCAATGTTATTCCTCTTCGTTCTGACACTAACTAAATTAACTGTTTTTACTCAGAAAGCTGAGCCAAGTCATAGGGGGTATTTTGATAAACATAATAATTCAACCAATTAGTAAACAATAAGCTGCCATGTGCTCGCCAACTAACCATAGGCTCTCTATTTGGATCATTATTCACGAAATAGTTTACTGGGATCTGCGATTGTGCATTAGTCAATAAATCTCTTTGGTATTCTTGTTTTAAACTTTCACAGTCGTACTCGGGATGCCCAGTAACAAATACCAAACGTTTATCTTCAGAAGCGACTATATAAGCCCCCCCTTCATCTGACTTAGCCAATACATTTAATCCAGTTATACTAGCGTAATCTGCCATACTTATTTCACCGTAACGTGATTGTGGCGCATTAAAAACCGGGTCAAACCCCCTCAATAATTCATCGTGCTCATTTTGTACAAAATGTTGATAAACGCCGTTTAATTTGTGATCACGAAGCGCCCTATTTTTACCAAAAAAATGATAAATGGCTGCATGTGCCGACCAACATGAAAATAAAGTAGACTGCACATTACGACGGGCCCAGTCCATGATGACTGTTATTTTTTCCCAATATTTGACATCCTCATAATCAAGATGCGCAAGCGGCGCTCCAGTGACAATTAAACCGTCATACTTTTTATTAGCCACATCATCAAATTCCACATAAAAATTATCCATGTGCGCCGCTGGTGTATTTTTGGGTGCTTGTTTATCAATGCGAATTAAATCAATATTAATTTGCAAAGGTGTATTCGAGAGTAAGCGTAAAAACTGCTCTTCTGTTTTCATTTTATTTGGCATCAAATTCAAGATACCCACTTCCATTGGCCTAATATCTTGCGTCGCAGCACGATGGGTATCCATGACAAAGATTTTTTCTTTGTCGAGCACATTTTGTGCAGGTAAGCTACTTGGGATTCTAATCGGCATAAAGGATCTGAGGCTTAAAAAAGATACTAACAAACTTGGCTTAACACGCTAAAAAAGTCAACATCTTTACGTCTAGACGTCTAAATGAAAAAAAATAAAATTGTAAAAATTAGTCTTAGAGCAAGCAAAAACATCTCAAAAAGGCATCTGAGCAATTTGACTAAGGTGCCTAAAAAATGAATTAGTACCAATTTACCGGAATAATAAATTAACATGTAACAAGCTAATATTTTTAACTTGGCCACAACATTTTAGTAAAGAAAAAATTGTTGAGCCTATTTGAGAAAATTAGACGGCATCATTTAGCTGGATGACACCCTGATTGCTGAAAGGCAGAAGGACAAAAGAGGTTGGGATGCAAGTGGTAGATTGAATTCGCTGATAATCGGTCAGAAAAAATCCGAATTTATGGCTATGGAAGCGTTCAATAGTTCATGCAACTTAAGTGTGGATGAGTTTGTCAAAATTTAATGAATGAATCGCTTGGATTCACTACGCTATAGACAATGTTAAAATATTTTGTCAGAGATTGTTCACTGTGTATTAGGTAAACACCAACAAAAATACTTGGATAAGTTCAATTATCGTTTAAACCGCCTAATTGTCTAATAAAAGATACCTAAACGTTTAAAAACGACAGGTGCGGAATAGCCTTTTTTAACCACTAGGCGAACGGCTTCTTTTTTAAATTCATCGGGGTATTTTTATTCATAACACTTTTTACCTTACTTCGGTACCAAGTAAAAAGTGTCTTCAGAGTTAGTTGAAGATCAATCAGACATTAACTTTAAGTTTAGTCACACGATTTTCACTGAAAGATTCAGTTTGGCGGCGTAGTTTGTGGGTTATCCGTAGTCTCCAATACACTGCACAACTTTACACATAACTTGTCTTGATAGTTTCAAGTAAGCACACGTTGTCCTGTGCTGTCTTTGATAACGGCTTCTTTATCCAGGTGTAATAGCCGCAACGATGCATATTATATACCTAGCACTTGGTACTGACACGATAAGCGTGGGCCGTAACCTTATTAACGTTTAATTTTCTTTGATTCGCTTGCAAAATAAACGGCTATAAATTCAAGTAAACATCGCAAATGTTTCGTTTTTGATCTTTGAATATAACTTAAAAAATTCTCTCACTGAGAAACTTTTTATAACTTGCATTACATGACTAGGAGCTACTTTGGTGAGTTTTTGATAATCATGTGAATGTGATCTTCTGGGATTTCTAACTCCTGAATATAAATATCGTAATCATATGCAATCTTGTGAATAATAGCCTCATCGCTTCACAATAAAGCTCAACAAGTATTTTTTGACTATATTGGGGTATCCAAACAAATGAATACATTAATCAATATACGTGATGTGTAATTTTATGAAGTTCCATATGTTAAATAACATAAATTGAAAAAAACCAATTTACACTAATAAATACCTGGACAAGCTACCGATATTTTCACTCCGCTGGTTAAAAATTCCGTATTTTTCGATTTATCAGCTAATAACAAATTATTAACTTTCTGTTAAAAGTGTTTTTTAAAGTAAAATATTTTAGTCACTTCGGTATTTGTCAAACTAGTTGTCACTTTGCTCGTTAAATTACGTATTCATATATATCGGCATTTACCAACACATTGACGACTGGCCTCCAGTTCCTCTAGTTTCCCGAACACCAATAATCCAATGGTTAAATAAGGTTAACCATATTTAATGAAAATTGAGAGTGTTAGGTTATTTATTGATGAATCAGTGAGTTGTTTACCTGAATTTGGGCAGTAATAAAGAGCACATTTGGAGGCCTGAATATTAATATTCGTCAGCATAATAATCTAAAAAATGATATAACTTGACATGATTTTGAGTTGATTAGTTCCTCGATGCCCAAAATTTCCTCAGTATTACCTTAAATCATATCCAGAGGAATTGGTGATGAGATAACTATTTGCTGAAACAGCATTCTGTGTTTAAGTAAGCTGTGCCCCTTTGGCTAATATTCAACCAAACGATTTTGTAGCGCGAAGATAAAAACACTAGAAGGTTTAAATCCCGTCTCGGCTAGTACATAATACTTTATAATTAAATAAGCACTGAACTCGAAGTCCCCGTAGTTTAATGGATAAAACAAGGCCCTCCTAAGGCTTAGATCTTGGTTCGATTCCAGGTGGGGATACCATTGAGTTCAAATAAAATACTCTCAACTTCTATCTTATTGCTCTGATAGTTATGTATAATCAAGCACATATTCACTTTAATAAAGAATGACATGCCAACCGATCCTTTAGATGACATGCCCAAAATTAGGCTTGAAAAAGATGACTTGGAGTCTTTTCATCGTACTAGGTCACAATCAACCAAGAAAAGCTCAAAAAAAGGTAGCCTGCCTGATGAGTCTCCTTCTGTTTCAAACTCCCCATCTTGGCTTGGTATTCTGTTTTTACTTGCCGTTATTATTAGTGCAGCTGGTTATTGGTCGTTTGAACAATTTAAAGTGTTACAACAAGCTAAAAGTCGTATTACAGGGTTAGAAAGCCGTCTGTCTGCTACCGATGAAGATATGGGCCAATCAGCTGCAGCAATTCAAATTAAAGTATCTGAACTAAGTGCGAAGGCTGATAATTTATGGGGCGAGGTGGACAAACTTTGGGCATCCGCTTGGCGTCGAAACCAGACTGAAATTGGTGCTTTAAATAAAACTATCATGTCACTAAAAGCATCAACTGATAAAAGCACAAAAAGCCTGAGCACTGATACTGCTAATAACAGCACTGAAACTGCTAATAACAATACGACCATTGGGCTAATCAAAGAACAATTGCAAAGCCAGGCGAGCTTGCTAAAACAATTAAATGATAGATTTGGCCAAATTAAGAGTATGGATGTTGATTTTGAACAGCAACTTGCGAGTTTGCGTGAAAAACTAATATCGACGGCATTATCGAATAATAACTTAACCAATCAAATCGATGAACTACGCAGAAAAATATTGGCAGCAGAAAAAAAGGCTAGTGAAGTTAAAGTAATACCAGCACCGGGTATTACGCCTCTTTAATAAAATGCAGATAAAAAAACAGAGCAATGAATAGCTCTATCTTTTTGTTTATAATTAGATGTTATTCAACAGGACTTTTATCCACTCTTTTGGCCGCAGACTCTTTAATTAAGGTCTGTAACTCGCCCTGTTGAGTCATTTCCATAATAATGTCACAACCTCCGACTAATTCACCATCAACCCAAAGCTGTGGGAAAGTGGGCCAATCTGCGTATTTAGGTAGCTCGGCCCGGATATCAGGGTTTTGTAAAATATCCACATAAGCAAACTGTTCACCACAAGACATTAAAGCTTGGGTGGCTTGAGCAGAAAAACCACAATTAGGTAATTTAGGCGAGCCCTTCATATATAAAAGAATAGGATTCTCTTCGATTTGTTGCTTAATTTTTTCAATAGTGTCCATAACGGCTCTCATTTTAATTTTGTTGCAGATGATCTGGCGACAAGTTTAACGCTTTCAAGTAATGATTAATACTCTACTGATCTTTTGTTGGATCGATTTAGTAACTTATAGAACAATAGTTATTCGAAATAAGTCAATCTTACACTTGAAAAATATTCTCATGTCGCAATATCTTTGTACACAGCAAATAAGTTTTAGATAATAACAAAGCAGTGCTTTTACATTGCAATAGAAAGTACTGGCATTTACCGGTTAGCATTAAATTACACATCACACTTTATGGAGAAATAACATGGCTTTTGAATTACCAGCCCTTCCTTACGAAAAGAACGCGCTAGAACCACACATATCTGCTGAAACCTTGGAATACCATTACGGCAAACACCACGCAACTTATGTCACTAAGTTAAATGGTTTGGTCGAAGGCACTAAAATGGCCAGTAAAAGCCTAGAAGATATTGTTAAAGATTCTGAAGGCGGCGTATTCAATAATGCGGCACAGATCTGGAATCACACATTTTACTGGAATAGCTTAAGCCCAAATGGTGGCGGCGAGCCTACAGATGCTTTAGCCGATGCAATTAATGCTAAGTGGGGATCATTCGCAGACTTCAAAGCAGCGTTAAATGATAAAGCAGTTAACAACTTTGGCTCTAGCTGGACTTGGTTAGTGAAAACAGCTAACGGTAGCTTAGACATAGTCAACACTAGCAATGCAGCCACACCATTAACTGATCCTAGCCTTACTCCATTACTCACGGTTGATTTGTGGGAACACGCTTACTACATAGATTATCGTAATGTTCGTCCTAAGTACCTTGAAGGTTTCTGGGCATTAGCAAATTGGGATTTTGCAGCGGCAAACTTTGCTTAATAGCTAACTATCCAAAAAATAAATATTAGCCCTGTTGAACAGGGCTTTTTTTTGCTATTTTTCAGCAGACAATAGTGATTATAAGCAAATACAAAAACAGGAATTTTATGTCAGTTACTAATATTACTTTCGTCATTGTTATGACTTTTTTCATCCAAATATCACATTTCGCTCATGCAAAAGGTAATGGCATCGTGGTATTCCAGTCAGATTTTGGTTTGAGTGATCAGGCTGTATCAGCCATGCATGGCGTGGCATTGGGAGTCGATAAAAACCTTAAAGTAGAAGATCTTACTCATGATATTCCTGCCTACAATATATGGGAAGGTGCATATCGTTTGGATGCAGTAGCTGATTTTTGGCCTGCTAACACGGTATTTGTTTCTGTTGTCGATCCGGGCGTAGGCAGTCAACGAAAATCAGTGGTGTTAAAAACCAAGACAAATCATTATTTTGTCACACCAGATAACGGAACTTTAACACTAGTGGCTAAACGATTAGGTATTGCTGAGGTGCGAGAAATAGACGAAAAAACCAATCGATTAAAAGGCAGTGAGGCATCCCACACCTTTCATGGCCGTGACGTATATGCGTATACTGGGGCACGTTTAGCAGCCCGCGCAATCAATTTTGAGGAAGTTGGGCCTATATTAGCGGCAGAAGTTTTAAGTATTCCATTTGAAACAGCTCGTATCGACGACAATAAGCTAATTGGTGGTATTCCTATATTAGATCCCGCATATGGCAATGTATGGACCAATATTCCTATGACATTGTTGCTGTCACTCACTAAGTCCAAAGACTATGCGAGCCTTTATACACAAGAGTTTTTAGTCACCTTGGCGCAAGAGGGTAAAATTGTATTATCTGAAACTATCAGTTTTGAACGTTCCTTTGCGGGTGTAAAAGAGGAGCAGCCTCTACTTTACGTGAATAGTTTAGAAAACTTAGCGTTAGCACTCAATCAGGCCAACTTTGCAGCGAAATTCAATATCCAAGCGGGTGGTGAATGGCGAATTGAAATTGTCACTAAATAAAGAATTCCTAATGACTGATCAACAAAACAATCCACTGCATGGCCTGACGTTGCAATACATTCTTGAAACGCTTGAAAAGCAACTGGGCTTTGAAAAAATGGGCCAACAAGTCAAGATTAATTGTTTTATTAGTGAGCCTTCAATTAAATCTAGCTTGAAGTTTCTGAGAAAAACACCTTGGGCAAGAGAAAAGGTTGAGCAGCTGTATTTATTCACTGTCAATGCTTCAGCCATTCAAAATACTAAAAAGTTAACGGAGGGGTTTGTTTGGCCAGATATAACCAAGGGTAATGTGGATAAAAACACATAAATCACATTGATCAAAATATCTACATCAATTTAAGGAGAGCTGAGTGAGTAAAAATGTAGACTCGCTATTTAAACCTTTTAGCTTAAAAAGCTTATCACTTAAAAATAGAATTGCCATGGCTCCGATGACTCGTAGCTTTTTACCAGAAGGCATTCCCACAGAGGATGTAGCGAGTTACTACCGCCGCCGCGCTGAGGGTGGCACTGGTTTAATCATTACCGAAGGGACAACTATTAATGATCCGGTCGCTACCATGAATCAAAAAGTCCCGCAAATACATGGCCAACAACCTCTAGCAGGTTGGAACAATGTAGTGAAGCAAGTGCATGCAGTGGGTGGAAAAATCATGCCTCAACTATGGCATGTTGGCATGGCGCGCAACCCCCAAAAAGCGCCCTTCCCTGAATTACCCAGTGTAGGACCTTCAGGTTTATTATCACCAGGCAAAAAAGTTGCCGAGCCGTTAACTATGGCACAAATTCATAACCTAATCGAAAGTTTCGCCAGCGCAGCAGCTGATGCAAAACGTATCGGTTTTGATGGGATTGAAATTCACGGGGCACATGGTTATTTAGTCGATCAGTTTTTTTGGAACGGTACCAATCAGCGCATAGATGAATGGGGCGGCAGCATGGCTAACCGAGGCCGTTTTGCAGTAGAAATAGTCAAAGCCATTCGCGCAGCTACTGGCCCTGACTTTCCCATTCTGTTGCGTTACTCTCAATGGAAGCAACAAGATTACACCGCTCGATTGGCAGAGACGCCACAGCTATTAGAAGAGTTTTTAGCACCCCTATCTGAGGCTGGCGTAGACATTTTTCATTGTTCGACCAGACGCTACTGGGAGCCTGAATTTGATGGTAGTGACTTAAACCTTGCGGGCTGGACCAAAAAACTCACAGGCAAACCAACGATGACGGTAGGCTCTGTCGGTTTAAACGGAGACTTCTTTGGAGCCTTTGCAGGGAAAAGCTCAAGTACCCGCTCGATAGATGATTTAATCGAACGTATTGATAAAGGCGAGTTTGATTTAGTCGCTGTTGGCCGTGCTTTGCTTCAAGATCCTCAGTGGACAAACAAAATCCATCAGGGAAATATGAACGCACTAGAAACCTATTCCGGCGACGCTTTAGCGACTCTGTCTTAATAGTTTAAGACTACACATAAAAAGCGCCCATATGTATAGGCGCATTTAGAATCTAAAAAACTTCAATAGATTAGCCTGCCACATTAGGCATATCCCTGCTTTAATGATTAAGAACTTTTCTAGCTTCAGATACTTATTCATGACACGTTTGGCATCATCAACCTTCAAAGCAGCAAGCCTTTGTTCATAAGCTTTAATCCACTGCATCATCGCTTTTTTCAATAACCGGTAGCATGATAGTTGCTTAGATTTAAGCTATGAAACAATAATTGATCTCTAATATCTCTACCAATTGGCCTCAACATTCATTTATGTGAATGAATATTACCGAAACATTACAGGGGGAAGAATATGAAATAGCTCATAAAAAAGCCGATTCACAGAATCGGCACAAAGGTATCACTTTAAAATAGTTTTTTTTATAACAAAGCAGCTAATCGCGTTCCTTGGCCAATCGCTCGCTTAGCATCTAATTCTGTTGCCACATCCGCACCACCGATTAAATGATGAGGCTTAGTTAAACCATCGACTAATTCCCTGAGAGGCTCTTGACCAGCGCAAACAATCACGTTATCGACGTCCAGTACCTGCACGTTATCATTCACCTTAATATGCAAACCAGCGTCATCAATTTTTAGATATTCAACACCCGCCAGCATGCTTACACCTTTACTGAGCAGTCCAGCTCTATGTGCCCAACCACTTGTTTTACCTAAATCTTTACCTACTCTTGTTGATTTACGCTGTAACAAAAAGATTTCTCTAGTTGATGGTGCTGGGGAAGGTGTCACCCCTTCAATACCCGATCGCGAACCAAGCGTCATATCTATTCCCCACTCTTTCATAAAAGCAGGAATATTTTGACTGGTAGACTCGCCTGCATGGGACAGATATTCGGAGACATCAAAACCAATACCCCCAGCTCCTATGATGGCGACTTTCTTACCAACCGGCTTTTTATTCACAATCACATCTATGTAACTCATCACTTTACTATGCTCAATCCCTTCAATAGGAGGGGTACGCGGAGCGATGCCTGTAGCAATAATAACGTCATCAAATTCGCTGCTATTGAGGGTCTTTGCATCCACACGGGTGTTGAGCTTTACGGTGACATTGTGCAACTCCATTTGGCGTGCATAATAACGAAGTGTCTCAGAAAACTCTTCTTTACCAGGGATTTGCTTAGCAATATTGAATTGCCCACCAAGCTCACTAGCAGAATCAAAAATGGTAACCTTGTGGCCACGTTTAGCAGCGATTGTAGCCGCGGCTAAACCAGCTGGTCCAGCACCTACTACCGCTATACTTTTGACTGCTACAGCAGGTTCAATGACCAACTCTGTTTCATGGCAAGCACGAGGGTTAACCAAACAGCTACTCGTTTTCCCGTCAAATACGTGGTCTAAACAAGCCTGGTTGCAACCAATGCAGGTATTAATCTCATCTGAACGATTTTCAATTGCCTTTATTACAAACTCAGGATCAGCCAAAAAAGGTCGCGCCATTGAAATCATATCGGCATCACCGCGAGCTAATACCTCTTCCGCCACTTCTGGCGTATTGATACGGTTTGAGGTAATGACAGGGATAGACAACGCTTTTTTAAACTTGGCTGTTACCCAAGTAAAGGCTGCTCTTGGGACTTTGGTAATAATAGTCGGGATACGTGCTTCGTGCCAACCAATACCTGTGTTAATAATGGTAGCGCCTGCCTTTTCGATGGCCTGTCCTAACTCAACCACCTCTTCATAATTCGACCCCCCTTCGACCAAATCCAACATCGATAAACGATAGATGATGATAAACTGTTCACCTACAGCTTCTCGTACTCGACGTACGACTTCCAACGGCAAACGAATACGATTTTGATAAGAACCGCCCCACTCATCATCTCTATGGTTAGTGCGTGCTGCGATAAATTGGTTTAAGAAATACCCTTCAGAGCCCATTATTTCCACACCATCGTAACCTGCTTTTTGCGCTTGTGTTGATGTGTCAATAAAATCTTGTATTTGTTTTTCTATGCCTTGTGCATCTAAAGCCTTGGGCTTAAAAGGGTTAATGGGGGCTTGTAAAGCTGATGGTGCAACCTGAGCTGGGTTATAGGCATAACGCCCAGTGTGCAATATTTGCATACATATTTTACTACCATGTTCATGCACTGCATCAGTAATGGTTTTATGTTCAGCAATGGCTTTATCAGTATCTAAACGTTTAGAACCTTTGTGGGTAGCACCTTCATCATTTGGCCCTATTCCACCTGTAACAATTAGCCCTACCCCACCTTTAGCCCGTTCAGAGAAATATGCTGCCATGCGCACATGTCCATCGGGCAAATCTTCTAAGCCTGTATGCATAGATCCCATAATCACGCGGTTTTTTAGTTGCGTAAAACCCAAATCTAAGGGTTTAAGTAAATTGGGATATTTTTCGAAGCCTTGTTCTAAAGCGGTATTATCTATCATTTGAATGTCGGTCCTGTAATGTATTTATTGAATTATCGAGCTTATATACCAAAAGATTTTTTATGTAGTTCTGCGTAAATAGGCAAACGTTGAGCCTGTCCTGCTGCCATGGCTTCTTGCACATCGGGCATTTGAAACATACCACTTTGCCATGTGGCCATGTAGGTTAAGCTATCTGAGACACCATGATCTCGGGTGTAGTTAATCATTTCTTTACAACCCGCCACAGCCATAGGTGAATGCATGGCAATTTTAACTGCTATCTTCATTACACCCTCCAGCATAGCTTGCTGATCTTCAAACACTTGATTAACAAAGCCACACTCTTTGGCTTCACTGCTTGGCATGTTGCGCCCTGTATAGGCCAATTCTCGGATCAAACCTTGTGGTATTAAATGGGGTAAACGTTGCAATGTGCCTACATCAGCAGTCATGCCTAACTCTGTCTCTTTGATAGTAAAATAAGCATCCTTTGTACAATAACGACTATCTGCAGCACAGATCATATCCACAGCACCACCAATCACACCACCCTGTACTGCGACTAATACAGGCATACGTATTTCTTCGAGTGCATTAAAACTATCTTGTAATTCAAGTACTAGTCTGCGTGTGCGTTCTGCACGTCGCGCTGGCTCACCTTGAAAGTCTTTTGCCATATTAGTGAAGACAGACAAATCCATGCCCGCACTAAAATGCTTACCCTGGGATGAGATCACAATCACTCGCGCTTGAGACCCCGCATCAATTTCTCTCACCACAGCAGGCAGTTCCCGCCAAAAAGCAGGCACCATACTATTAAGCGCTTCTGGACGGCACAATTGGATATGAGCAATATGATTTTCAATGCCCACTGATAAAGTTTCTAGTGCAGATAAATCGATATTCGGCACAGGTTTTCTCCTCAGGTTAGCTATGCAATGAACAAAATAGGTCAGTAAATAAAGCACCCATTGTTAACAAAATATTAAACTAGACATCGTCAAGATAAAAGCATATGTTGACGCTGTCAAGATAACAAACATCAAATTTATTAATAGACGTTTATGAGTCATCAATCAGAACTGAAGCCTAAACATAACAAGCAAACTTATCATCATGGTGACCTGCGAAGCACTCTTCTCAGTGCCGCTAGTGTACTTATAAAAGAAATGGGCATTGAAGGCTTATCTTTACGCAAATTAGCCGACAAAGTAGGGGTGTCCCGCACCGCACCCTACCATCACTTTAAAGATAAAAATCAATTACTTTGCGCTATAGCTGAACAAGGTTTTGTCCATTGGCAACAAGATGCTGAGTTTATTTTCAATCAAAATGAGTTACTTCCCAAAGAAAAATATCGACAGTTTTTCCATGGCTATATAAGTTACGCAGCTGATAACCCAGAACTGTACGACTTGATGTTTGGTCGGACAATTTGGAAACAAAATAGTGCCACTAATGAACTACGGGACGTAGCCTACCCAAGTTTTCACCATCAGGTAGAAATGACCAAGAGATGGCAAGAACAAGGATTAATGCCCAGCGATGAAGATACCTTACGCTTATCGCAAGTCACATGGGGCACGATGCACGGTATCGCGCGCTTATTAATTGATGGTATTTACGCTGACCGCAGCCATATTGATGAGATGTGCGATTGCGCAGTGAATTTGTTTACACATCAAATAACACAAGTTAAAAGATAAACTGATGCGTTCATTTTTTATGTTGAAAGTATAAAACCAATCAAAGGTAAAATCGTTATCATATTGCGATAGACCTCACTCGGACCTACAAATGAACGTGTACGGACTCACTAAATGAACAATATATGCCTTTAACTTAGATCCCGTATATACCAGAGAAAGTGATAATTAAATTTCGATTAGTTTTTCCTACAACCATTAAATGAATGCATAACTGTCACATGGGTATCTTTAAAGAAATTGTTAACAAAGCTTGTTGGCTGAGCTAATAAAAAGTGATTTAGACTAAAAGCCTCTCAATTTATTTCCAACCTTGAACCCATCTCAATGGGTTCTTTAAGTCTCTCCACTGGATCTGTATTGAACGTTTTGACATGATCGCTTCTATTAAACATGACATAACCGCTCCATCTTCATCATACTCGACCTCAATAATAATGAAGTGTTTTTCTTTATCTAAAGGAACTACTGCCGTCCATTTACTGTTCAGTAGTTTTTTAGGGGAGATTTTGTTCATGGTGTTTCCTAATCGGATAAGTACTTTAAGGTTGTTAATACCTGAAATGCAGTCAAAATGATTAAAAATAATTTATTGATAATATACTCGAATGAGACAATCTAATTTATAATTTTTACAATATTTATTGAATCTGGAGTTTGGGGGGGGACTTGCTGAAAATGATGACTTTAGCTTAAAACCCGCATAATTTTGCAAAATATCATGCGGATTAGCCTAACAATAATGATATCAGGGCTTTGACATCCTAATGACCACTCGGCGGTTTTTAGCTCTTGTGCTTTCGTTAGTATTAGGTGATGAATGACGTCTCTCACCGTGCCCTGTTATTTCTATTCGCTGTGGTGAAACTCCCAAAGAACTGAAAAACGCTTTTATTTCCTCAGCTCTGCGTATAGAAATTTGTTTGTTGATAGCGCTGCCGCCAAAACTGTCAGAATATCCATCTAACAAAACCAATTCTAAATTAGTATCTTCTTTTAATTATTCGCCGATCATGGCTAAACGTTTCTGTGAGTATTTAGTTAATTTGGTATTATTAAATTGATATGTGAGCACGGTATACGCAATATCTTGAAAACTATAAGGTAATAAATTTGCCACACATTCAGCAAATTTTTCATAAGGTACAGCAAAATTACCAGCGTTTAACCCAACTGCTACTTTGTCGTATTGATTATACTCATCCTGATAATAAATAGTTGGCCAAAAACCCTTTTCCAACTCAGTCAACATAGTCCAAGCGGCTTTTTCAGGTAGATCACCTTTATATTGTTTGCGGATTGTCATGTCGGAAATAGTACGTTGTACTTGCCCCGGCATCCATTTTGGTGGTACTGAATACACAGCCGCTACGCCATAAGAGTTAGGCAAGCGTAACATGTCCAGTTCAAACTCCATATTTAACTTTTTTGACGCAATACTGCTAAACAAAGCCTCACCATAACCGGGAAGTAAATGACTTAAAGTGCACTGCAAACGAGTTTCATCTTTAAGATGCCAAGTTGAATTCTCAACTTTAGCGATATACTGCCGTAACGTAGCTATCGAATTAGCAGACAGAGACACTAAGGTGACACAAATAATAGTTTGTATAATTTTATTGAGCATGAATAAGAAGCCCCCCGCTTCTGGATAGTATATCGACTGAATACAAGAAACGTTTAATTAAGTTTGATTTAAATTACTGTGGTTTAATGTTTTAGGCTGGCTACTGAAATAGAACCTTGTCATAATCATAAATTACAAAAACTCTTTAGGTTTCTATGTCAGAATCATTTAAAATAAAAAATCGGTTTAGGGGATATTTCCCTGTAGTGGTTGATGTTGAAACAGCTGGATTTAATTCAGAGAACGATGCACTACTAGAAATTGCCGCTGTCACCACTAGAATGGATGAAAATGGATTCTTCTACCCAGACAAAACTTTTCATTACCACGTTAATCCGTTTGAAGGCGCTAATTTAGAAAAAGCGGCTTTAGATTTTAATGGCATTGATCCGTTTTGTGCGCTCAGAGGAGCTCTGGACGAAGCAGAAGTGATGAAAGACCTGTGTAAAAAAGTGCGAAAAGAACAAAAAGCAGCAGATTGCCAACGCTCGGTGATCGTTGCTCACAATGCAGCTTTTGACCAAAGCTTTGTCAACGCAGCTATTGAGCGCAGTCAAATTAAGCGCAGTCCCTTCCATCCCTTTGTATCCTTTGATACCACCACATTATCCGGCTTAGCTTTAGGTCAAACCGTATTGGTAAAAGCCTGCATGGCGGCAGGTATCAGCTTTGATCAAAATGAAGCACACTCAGCCTTATATGATACAGAAAAAACGGCAGAGCTATTTTGCTACATTCTCAACAGATGGCAGAGTTTAGGAGGATTAGAAGCACATAATTGATGCGAAATCATGAAAAAATCGCTTCCGCGGTTTTTTCATATGAATTATTTTTAATTATAAACGGCCAGCATTCTCAGCTAAGTAACTTGCCACGCCTTCAGGACTATCTACTATACCTTTTGAACCTTCAGTCCAACCAGCTGGACACACTTCGCCATGTTCTTCATGGAAGTTTAAAGCATCAACCATACGTAACATATCATCAATATTACGACCAAGAGGTAAGTCATTCACAACTTGGTGACAAACTATACCTGCAACATCAATTAAGAAAGAAATACGGAAAGCTACGCCAGTATCAGGATGCTCAACGTCATATGCTTGACATATCATGTTTAACATCGGCAAGCATAGCGTATTTTACTGGACCAATACCGCCTTCGTTAATTGGAGTATTACGCCAAGCGTTATGCGTAAATTGAGAATCGATTGAAACAGCAATCACTTCAACACCGCTTTTTTACCTCTAATGGCTTCACTTAAGGTAAAACTGTCAACAATCTCACCGCTGCCAAGTACCTCTGTAGCGTTAAAATTCGGGTTGGACGACTCACTAATACACTCATTAAATTTTCCTATTTATATTATGGAAGGGGCCATAACATAGTCACACTTTTGTTAGAACAAACAATTTTGTAATTGATGACAATCATATGAACTTGTTTAGATAAAACAATGTTTAGTCTGAGAATTTATTCAAGGCTAAGTATTTAAAATCAAATGAGTTTGTTTTTTACACAGTATTAGAAGCAACAATGTTCAAATCGAACACTTGATCTTTATGCAAATAACAATTATTCTTATTTGCATAAAGATTCATGGAGTGTTTTATGTACGTTTGTTTATGCCATGGCATTACAGATAAAGCGATTAAATTGGCTGTCTTAGAAGATGGTGTCGGTAATATACGTGACCTAAAAAAACAGTTAGGTGTCGGCACCCAATGTGGCAAATGTGCACAAATGGCCCAATCCATCATAGACAACACTATTATTGATGAGTCCTTATTTAAAGAGGTGTGTTAACAAATAATTACTCGTTGAAACAGTTCTCGGTGTTAAATAAAAAGCCAGTCTAGATGACTGGCTTTTTATTACTTAAACCCCCAATAACAATTACTGAACAAAGCCTTCATTGGCTTTAACAGTTAATGGATGATAACCAGCCTTGGCTTCAGCAAAAGCTTTCTGAGCTATGACTTTTCCTTGTGGTGTTAGCGAAAGCGCTTTGTATAGAGGCTTAACTAATTTATTACGGCCGATAGAAGTTAAGTACTCGTGTAACCGTTTAAAAGCAGGTTGATACCAATTATTAACACTGATCAATAACCAACTATGGGCAATCTCATTATTTTTACTCTTAGTTAAGGCAAATACCTTATCCAAATCGGCTAACTGTTCTTGGCTTAATTTTTCAGGCATATTGTTTAAAAAATACAACCATTGATGTACTACCCACTTTTCACTATCAATCTCATCAGCTTGAATGCTACCTGCTAACCAAGCATCTCTTGCTTGATCAACTATACTAAAGGCATCAGATTCTGGAACAGGTGCATCTTCAGGGATACCGGATTGAAAAATCCATGCCTCTATTCTTTGTTTTGATAATTTGTCACGATGCTCTTTAAGTAATGCTTGTTCCAAATAACTAATAAATTGATCTGTTGTTATGCTTTTGAATGCAAACTTTTTAAAGTAATTCAATAAAAATTGGTCAAAATTCTTTCTACCCACTTTGAGCTCTAATTCCCGCAAAAATAATGCACCTTTCTCATAAGGAATATTACTGAAAACATCATCAGGATCTCGGCCTCTTAAATCAATGGCCATAATCTGATCTTTGCTAGACAAAGAATCAATATCGGCCTGTAAATCTTGACGACCTAATACCGCTTCCATTTCAAATCGTTCATCTCCATAGACCATCTGCATGATTCGATAAGTCAAATAAGTGGTAAAACCTTCATTTAACCATAGGTCTCTCCAGGTGGCATTAGTAACTGTATTACCTGACCAAGAGTGGGCTAATTCATGTGCAATCAACGACACTAAACTTTTATCACCCGCAATCACAGTGGGGGTAATGAAAGACAGCCTTGGATTTTCCATACCTCCAAAAGGAAAAGATGGAGGCAAAATTAATAAGTCGTATCTATCCCAACTATAGGGTCCAAAGGCTTCTTCCGTAGCAATAAGCATAGACTCAGTATCAGCAAACTCAGCAGCAGCGGCATTTAAAATACCTTTTTCGGAATACACTCCTGTGCGCTCACCCATTGATTTAAAGTGTAAGTCACCTACAGCTAAAGCGATTAGGTATGACGGAATAGGTTGTGGCATCGAGAATTCATAAATCCCGTCTCGTTCGGTGTTAGGATCGTTAGACGCACTCATTACAGCAAGTAGTGACTTAGGCGTGCGAATAGTAGCCTCATAGGTCATCCTGACTTGAGGGGAGTCTTGCAGCGGAATAAAACTGCGAGCGTGTATAGCTTGCGCTTGAGTGAATAAAAACGGGTGTTTTTTACCTGCAGTTTGTTCTGGAGTGAGCCACTGTACGCCAGATGCTCTAGGTGAAGTCTGATAACTTATCAATACACTATCGACAGCAGAAGGTACATCAATAGTTAAAGCAGCTCCTAAAAACGAATCGCCGTTGGCCACATTAAAATTTACCTCTTTCCCCATAGCAGTGACACTGTTAATAGTTAAGTCACGTGTATCTAATATCAGTTGTGTTGCATTGTGAGCTACTTTCTGAAAATTTAACTCTGCAGTGCCAACTAACACCTTCTTCATAAAATCCACTGTCAAATCCAATTTTAGGTGAGTCACTTTAATAAACTCTGGATTGGCAAACGAATGATAATCTTTACCCACTTGAATCGCATTTTTTGCAACTTCAGCAGAAGGTACAGATTGATCTACTTTAGGGTTAGCGTTGGTGTAAGATGGATTAACATTAGATGACTGGTCCTCAGAACAACTACTCAGAATGGTTGCCGCCAAAGCAGCAGCAACAATAATATATTTTATAATCATGATTTTACCTGATAGAAAGTACCTATTTAAATTGTGGCATATTTACCAGCACATAAAAATATGTAATCGCTGGAGGTTGCTTGAAATAACAAGTAGTTGAACATAAATATACACTGCGATTCCAAGTGGAAACAAAAATGACAAATAATGAAATGTTGGACGATGGTCTAGATGCCTTTTTAAACGAGCTTAAAGACGTTAAACCTATTCAACAAACAGATAGGGCTCTTACTAATCAACCAAAAAACACATTGGCACAACAATTAAAAAGACAAGCAATTGAGGATAATCAAAATCTTATCAATAATTATCTGAGTGTCGAAAAAGTTGAGCCTGTAGATCCATACGACCACATCAGCTTCAGACAAGACGGCGTACAACACGGGGTTTTTAAAAATTTAAGGTTAGGAAAATACAAAATTGATTTTGTATTAAATCTTCAACAATATAAATTTGAACAGGCAAGAACAGCTATTTTTACTCAGATAACAAATAGTCACAATGAAGGTGAGCGCACCTTATTAATTAAACACGGTCTTGGTTTACGCAGTCAGCCATTTCCGGCACTTTTAAAAAGTTACCTGCATCAATGGTTACAACAAATGCCTGAAGTGATTGCATACCACACGGCACAACCCAATCATGGAGGAAACAGCGCGGTTTATGCATTAATAAAAAAGAATCAGCAAGAAAAAAACAACAACAGGGAATTACATCGCAAAAAGTAACGATTTAATATAGAGATACTGCTTTCTAAGTTTAAGAATCTATTTTAATCAAGTGCTCTGATGATATATCTGCAGAAAATTGTGAAATTGTAGAAGACTTGGCTGAAGCGCTAAAGATAGCAGCAACAATCAAAAAGATAACAGTGACTATTACACCGGTTAAACCAAAGCCTTTATTTGAACGATTCATGAGAGTCTCTTATTATTTTTTTTTATCGAACATATATCTTTTAAAACTTCATAAGAGATATAGATTTAGAACTCCCTGTCAAATTTGAGCAAATAATAATCACTATTTCACTTATAAACAAGGGTTTTATTAATTTTCAAAAAGAAACTTGAAATTATCAAACAACTTAAAGTGACTGAAGTTGTAAATATTCCTATCACTAATAAAATCAATATCAGTTTTACAAACCAATTTTGACCACTTACAGTCAGTATTTTTAGCCTAAGTTTAATAAAAGTTCCTGCTAGCCTAAATAAACTCGAGCGTTTCTAAACATGCGCATCCAAGCGCTATCTTCTTGCCAATCATCTGGATGCCAAGAATTTGCAACAGTTCTGAATACTCTTTCAGGATGGGGCATCATAATCGTTGACCTACCATCAGTACTAGTTAATCCAGCAATACCTAGTGGAGACCCATTTGGGTTAGCAGGGTAGTTTTGGGTGACACTACCGTAATTATCCACATATTGCAGAGCAACGGCTGCGCTTTGTAAAGCGTTGAATGCACCTTGTTCGGTGGCAAACTCTGCACGCCCTTCACCGTGAGAAACTGCAATTGGCATTCTTGAGCCCTGCATACCATCAAAAAATACTGACTTTGATGATTTAACTTCTAACATCGCTACACGTGCCTCAAAACGCTCTGATTGATTCGACACAAAATGTGGCCACAGCTCTGCACCTGGAATTAGTGACTTCAAATTAGACATCATCTGACAACCATTACACACCCCTAGAGAAAAAGAATCTTGGCGCGCAAAAAATTCAGCAAATTGATCTCTGGCTTGATTGTTAAACAAAATTGATTTTGCCCAGCCTTCCCCAGCCCCTAAAACGTCCCCGTAAGAAAACCCGCCGCAAGCCACTAAACCTTTAAATGTATCTAAAGACTGTTTACCTGATAATAAATCGCTCATATGCACATCAATCGCACTGAATCCTGCACGATCAAATGCCGCAGCCATCTCAACATGGGAGTTAACGCCTTGCTCACGCAATATAGCGATACGTGGAGCCACACCTCTTAGAATATAGGGAGCAGCAACATCTTCAGTGACATCAAAACTTAAATTGGCATGCAGACCAGGATCTTCAATATCAGCCTTAGCGGCATACTCTTGCTCTGCGCAACTTGGGTTGTCCCTCAGTTTTTGCATCTGTAACGTAGTTTGAGCCCAAGTCTGGCGATAAAACACACGGCTATTTTCGAGAACGACTCGTCTGTTTTGTTTGAATACAATCTGGTCAGTGTTATTGAGGCTACCAATACTATGAACTAAATGTTGAATTTCATACTTAGCAAACACCTTTAATACACGTCCTTTTTCTAGCCCAGAAATTTGAACAACAGCACCTAATTCCTCGTTAAATAATAATTCAAGTACTGATCCGGAAAGCGTATCTAAATTAATATCGACACCTGTTTTGCCCGCAAAGGCCATTTCTACGACAGAAGTAAACAAGCCACCATCAGATCTGTCGTGGTAAGCCAATAAACGCTTTTCATTGACTAATTGTTGCACGGCAAGAAAAAAGTTTTTTAATATTGAGGGAGAATCGATATCTGGAGCCACATTTCCTAACTGCTGATATACCTGAGCTAAACAAGATGCACCTAGACGATTTTGTCCTTGTCCTAAGTCAATCAGTAATAATTCAGTTTCGCCCACATTACTTTTTAATTCTGGCGTTAAAGTATTACGGATATCTTGAACGGCTCCAAAAGCGGTAATCACCAAAGAAAGTGGTGACGTAACCGATTTGTCACCTTGCTCATCCTGCCAAGTGGTTTTCATAGACATCGAATCTTTGCCTACAGGAATAGTAATACCCAAAGCAGGACACAACTCTTCACCTACAGCTTTGACCGCTTCGTACAAGCCTGCATCTTCACCTGGATGTCCTGCTGCTGCCATCCAGTTAGCTGATAAGTTGATACGCTTTAAATCACCAATATCTGCTGCGGCTAAATTAGTTAACGCCTCTCCAACAGCCATACGAGCCGAGGCGGCATAATTAATTAATGCAATTGGAGTGCGCTCACCTAAAGACATAGCTTCGCCCTGATAACTATCAAAGGAACTGGCAGTCACTGCAACATCGGCCACTGGCACTTGCCAAGGCCCCACCATTTGATCTCTGGCCACTAAACCTGTCACTGAACGATCGCCAATAGTGATCAAAAACGTTTTTTCAGCCACAGTCGGTAAACTTAACACTCTGTGTGCTGCCTCAGCTAAATTCATCAAACTGGTGTCAATCGCTGCTGTCTCAAGCGTTTTGGATGTTACATCACGATGCATTTTAGGTGTTTTACCTAACAATACTTCGAGGGGCATATCAATCGCGTTGTTATCAAAGTGTTGGTCACTAAGTGTCAAGTTCTCTTCTTTAGTTGCTTCGCCCACTACCGCAAAAGGCGCGCGTTCGCGGCAACATATGTCAGCAAAAACCTCAAGATTTTCTGGAGCAACTGACATTACATAACGTTCTTGTGATTCATTACACCAGACTTCTAAGGGTGACATACCAGGCTCGTCATTAGGCACATCGCGCAGTTCAAATTTGCCACCGCGTCCGCCATCACTCACCAACTCTGGGAAGGCATTAGATAAACCACCAGCACCCACATCATGGATAAATTGAATGGGGTTTGCATCTCCCATCTGCCAACATTTATCAATCACTTCTTGGCAACGACGTTCCATTTCTGGGTTACCGCGTTGTACCGACGCAAAGTCTAAGTCTTCGCTAGATTGACCTGACGCCATAGATGAAGCTGCTCCACCGCCCAAACCAATATTCATAGCCGGGCCACCTAAAGCAATTAGCTTAGCCCCAACTGTGATTTCGCCTTTTTGAATATGTGATTTACGAATATTACCCAAACCACCAGCGAGCATAATAGGTTTGTGATATCCCCTCACCTCCTCACCGTTAAAACTGATGACTTTTTGTTCGTATGTACGGAAATAACCCAAAATACTGGGACGACCAAACTCATTATTAAAGGCAGCTCCGCCAAGGGGGCCATCCATCATAATATCGTAAGCGCTAACAATACGTGCGGGTTTGCCGAAATCTGTTTCCCAAGGTTGCTCAAAGCCGGGAATACGAAGATTAGACACAGAAAAACCGATTAAGCCCGCTTTAGGTTTAGAGCCTCTTCCAGTTGCCCCTTCATCTCGTATTTCGCCACCAGAACCCGTGGCAGCCCCAGAAAATGGTGCAATAGCAGTGGGATGATTATGAGTTTCGACCTTCATCAAAATATCAATATTTTCATGATGATAACGGTATTCGTTATCCTGTGATGTTGGGAAAAAACGCCCTGCAAAATTACCTTCCATGACCGCAGCATTGTCTTTGTATGCTGAATGAACATTTTCACCGCACTGTTCATAGGTATTTTTAATCATTTTAAATAATGATTTAGGCATTACTTGACCGTCGATCGTCCAATCAGCGTTAAATATTTTGTGGCGACAATGTTCAGAGTTGGCTTGAGCAAACATATATAGCTCAACGTCATTAGGGTTACGTCCCAATAAACTGAAATTCTCAAATAGATAATCCACTTCATCATCAGCTAGAGCTAAACCCAAACGAATATTGGCTTGTTGCAGTGCGACTTTACCATGACCGATCATATCCACAGAAGTCAAAGGAGTCGGCTCACTTTTCACAAACAACGACTCAGCAGCTTGAAAAGCGGCCATCACTACTTCTGTCATTCTGTCGTGAAGCAATGCTTTTACTGCCAATAATTGTTCATCGGTTAAATTATCTGCTTGCAGAAAATAAGCCACGCCTCTTTCTATACGTTGTACTTTTTGTAAACCACAATTGTGTGCAATATCCGTAGACTTTGAAGACCAAGGCGAAATAGTCCCAGGCCTAGGGGTAACCAAAAATGAAACACCTTCAGGCTTGTGCTCTTGTGTAGTAGAACCGTAAGTTAAAAGCTTAGTCAGTATTGAATTTTCTTGCTCTGTGAGTGGCGCTGAAAGCATCACAAAATGTATGTATTCAGCATAGATACCATGCACAGGCAGGCTGTTTTCAAGAAATTGAGAAAGATATTTTTCAATACGAAAATCGGATAAAGCAGGTGTACCACGAACCACTAACATAAAGTCATTACCTATAGCAGATTTCGCATATCACTTAAAATTTGCGAGTCGATGAATGAGGAATTTTATGGCGCGGATTATAGGATAATTTAACTACATTTATAAGCATCAGTTTCACTAAAAACCTAGTTTTATTTGTTTTAATTCATAACTTTACTCACTTTGTAACATGACCAAATAGTCTACTATGTTAGACTAACAGTTTAACAAAGCACTGGATGAAATCTGATAACTTGTTCACAATAGGATTTTAGATACAATACAAACTAAACATGAGGGTATAGTTATTCATTTACAGCGCAGTCTCATTTTGCTTCTAATACTAATAATTGGTGGCTGTAATGACATCAAACAATCTTCCTCCTTGGGAGATATTCTAGATATCGGAGTATTAAAAGTTGGCACCACTTATGGGCTAACCACCTATTACAATGGTGCAACTGGGGCAGTTGGCTTTGAATATGAACTGGCTGAAGGTTTTGCAAATTACCTTGGAGTTAAACTTGAAGTTTTCCCGTACTACAATTTAGACGACTTATTTCCTCAATTAATAGATGCGCATCTAGATATGATTGCAGCAGGCATAAGCGTTAGCCCTGAACGATATCAAAGATTCAAGTTTGGACCCGCCTATCAGCGTGTCAGTGAAAAATTGGTATTCAAGCAAGGTGAAGAATGGCCCAGAACTATTAAAGATTTAAAAGGTAATTTGGTTATCGCTGCAGGTAGTAGTCATCATGAATCACTGCTTCGCTTGCAAAAGGAGAATCAACAACTTAATTGGCACGAAACTAACGACAGTGATATGGAAGAATTGCTTGAGATGGTGTTAGATGGAGAACTAGACTACACAGTAGCCGACTCTAATATTTTGGCCTTGATGCGCCGCCGTTACCCTGAACTATCTATTGGTTTTTCCATAAGCCCCGAACAAGACATTGCTTGGGCAGTTAATAAAGATAGGGATGACTCTTTGTTGGCCGCTCTGATTGAATATTTTGGTATCATTCAAAATAATGGAATTTTGGCTGCTTTGGAAGACAAGTATTTTGGTCATGTTCGACAGTTTAATTATGTCGATACTAGAGAGTTCATAAAATCTTCAAGAGAAGTTTTACCTGAATTCAAACCATGGTTTGTACAATATTCGAATGATCTGGATTGGCGTTTATTAGCTGCTATGAGTTATCAAGAGAGCCACTGGCAACCAAAAGCTAAATCTGTCACAGGGGTTCGCGGTATGATGATGCTAACACTGACTACAGCAAAAGAATTAGGTATTGTGTCAAGGTTGGATCCTGAGCAAAGTATTAAAGGTGGGGCAAAATACCTAACTAAACTTCTTAAACGTATCCCAGATCGCATCACTCAACCTGACCGTTTATGGTTTGCACTCGCGTCTTATAATGTGGGATTGGGGCATTTAGAAGATGCTAGAGTATTAACTGAGCGCCAAGGTGCAAACCCTGATATGTGGGTAGACGTAAAAATAAGATTACTTCAATTAAGGCAAAAAAAATACTATAAAACTACTCGTTACGGCTATGCACGTGGCAATGAAGCTGTCGCATATGTAGATAACATAAGGCGTTACTACGACACACTTGTCTGGCTAGACGAACAGCAACCACAAATTTTAGAGCCAAAAATCACACCGGACGAGACGTATTCACAAGATGTTTCAAAGGTGGCTGATTAGGCCACTATTCATAGTAGAATAACGCCCGTGAGAATTATGAATTCATAAAACGTCGCTCGAGCATGCATATCGTTGTCGCTGAGGTTATTGGAAATACATCGCTCTTAAATATTAAGATTAGTCACGGTCAACATATTGCTCCGATAACTAAACTTATCTTGTGAAGCAATGCATTATTAGGATTAAAGTACTAATACCTGTTGAATCTATGTTTTTCAGCGCAGCTAGATCGAAAATAATTTAATGTGAACAACCAAAAAATATATATTGAATCAAAATCAGGCAAACCATTAATTTTATTAATAAGCCAAAAAAGTTTAATTGTCATAAATTTTTAACAACGTTATTTTATACTGATGAAACTTTAATTAGTTTTGATAAGTGTCAACAAATAAATAAACTGGTTCCGTAATGAAAAAACCTTCTACCTTTATCAACAAAAATCGCTTAGGTAGCAACAATAGAAGACGTCAACTACTCAAACGTGTTCATCAAAAAGTAACATCACGTCGCCAAAGTTTTCAAATAATAGAGGCAATTGAAAAATTACCACAAGTCGATTGAAACAGCTTGTCAATCTTTGTTTTTCAATAGTTTCTTTTGTTCCCTGCGCATCTTGAAAAACGCTGATAACTTCTCGCCACATTGCTGAGCTAATACGCCACTTATCACCTCAACGTGATGATTCATTCGAGGGTCACCGAGTAAATCGAGTAAACTACCCACGGCACCTGTTTTGAAATCTGCAGCTCCAAACACTAAACGATGGATACGACTATGGATCAATAAACCTGCACACATAGAGCATGGTTCAAGTGTCACGTATAAACTACTGCCAACCAACCGATAATTCTCAAGGTTTTTCCCTGCTTCACGAATTGCCATAATTTCTGCATGGGCAGAGGGATCGTGTAAACTAATCGACTGGTTCCAGCCTTCACCAATAATCTGGTTATCTTTGACCAAAACCGCTCCTACAGGGATTTCTCCTTGCTGCTGCGCATTGTTTGACAAAAATAAGGCATGGCGCATCCAGTATTCGTCTTGTTCGGTACTCAATAGTTGTATTTCTCTATTCTTGGTTAATTACATCACTCAATTGGCCATTTTCGCCAAAACATATAAGAAAAACTGACTGACAAACTCTAACCATATGATATTTATACACTTAAAATCATGGTCAATAATTTGCTTTGTAATTGGCATAAGCATAAACTTTTTATAAATCATGACAAGTTAAAGGATATAAAAAATGAATATAACAGCAATAGCAATAGTCGCATTGGTATGTTGGGCAATAGTCGAACTAATCAATGGACCAAAAGGTAAGAAAAGAAATAAGCAAGACGCTGACCACATTAACCTTGCGAATGGCTTAGAACATGACATAGCTATCATGCGCGAACGAATTGAAATATTAGAAAAAATCGTAACTGATGAAAAATATGACTTAAATCGTAAATTCGATGATTTGAAAAAAGAAAAAGTCGCCTAAGGTACAACTATTACGCTATTCACATGGAATGATTGAATGCATTTTGTTTGTTATATTAATGAAAATTTGGCTAATGAACTTAACTCATTTTTCTAAGATAGGCGCAAGCATACATACTAAGTAACTTTTTTTGTTCTTCTTTCGTTAGGTCGACTACCCTGGATTGTAAATAATCAGCAGCTGCTTGGGTGTAATGCTCAGACTCTTCGGTACTATTATCGATGGTAATACCATCTATACTGAGCATTTTAGCGGCAACAGAGCCCGTTGGGTAAGATGTATATCCTTGCAGTATTTCCTGATCGATATGTTCAGCCACTTCTTTTGCTGTATTAAACTCTGCAGCCAGTACTTCACCAAAATGAATATGCACTCTACCCTTTTGACCGGTAATACCCTTAACAATGCTTTTAACATCTTCATTATCAGGTTTGTCATAACTCCCTTCACGTTCAACTTCTTGTAGTTCTTTGGCTTTATTGATGTCGCAGGGATCAAACTCATAGGATATAGATACAGGTACAATGCGTAAACTTTGAATATATTGTGAAAACTTAAGGTCTTTAGACTTATTTAACGCCAACATAGACAAAATAGCAGGATTAGTGATGTCGTTACCATCTTTGGCGCGCCCTTCTCTTTGCGCTATCCATATATGCTGTTGCTCAGCGTTTAAAGAGGCCTCAATATACTCACTTAGCAACTTTGCTGCCGATAACTTTTCACGTCTATCTGTGGCTGAACGTTTTACGATAAAACACTTATTTAGCCTGATTAGATCAGCTACCCATTCTTTTTTAAGTAAATTGTCACCTACTGCAATTCGCACTGTATCTAGACCATTGATATGCAGCGCCCAATTCACAAAAGCGGGATCTAAAGCAATATCACGATGATTGCTCATAAACAAACAGGCTTGAGATAAATCCAGCTTATCTAAACCACTAACAGTAAACGATTCTGTAGTAGTGCTAATCATTCGTTCCATATAAGGTTCAACTAAGCGTTGAAAATCTCTATGCGTTGTGACCTTAGTGATTTGCTTGATGATGTAATGACGAGTAAAAAAACCCAGAGTCGGGCGCATAAACCGCGGCCAAGCGCTAAATTTGAAAGCTACTATGCTATCGATAAATTCTTTGTTATTAAAAAGCTTAGGTAAAACGTCAGATAAATCTGAGTCGTCAAAGGGTCGAATTGAATCAAATCTATTAGGCATATTACTTTTTATGGTCCCTACTTCAAAACAGGCGACATATTTTGCCGGTTAATCTGCCAACGAGCAAACTGTTTAAGGGTATTCTGCTCAATACACACAATATTGACTGTTAGCCGAGTAAAAATGCTTTAATTTTCATCAAGCTGTAATGCTTGCCAATTAACATCCACCTGCTCATATTCTGCAGCAACAAATGCGGAGTCTCCACTCAAGGTGACTGAAAAGTCCATGGTGCGAGCAAGTAAACGGCTCAATGTCTGTATCTCGTGCCAATCAAAACTAAATACATTCACTGGTAAGGTACTAAATTGTACTTGTGATTGTTTCCACCAAGCATTGGATTTTGAATTGAAACTGTATACATAAGTTTGTTTAGCCAAACGACAGCTTTTCTTTACCCGTTCAAAGCTTGGCTCGCCAACATCTACCCAAAGATGTAGTTGATCATCTAAACCTCGCAACCAAATATCTGGTTCTTCGATTGCACTTAAACCTTTAGTGAAAGTCATTAGGTTTTCATGGTCTTGATAAGCATGCAAACAAAATACTAAAACTCTCACCATCATCCGCTCTTTGGTTTCTGAAGGGTGTAAAGCAACAGTTAAATTGAGGGAATCAAAATAGTCATGGTTAAGATCGGATACAGATAATTTGAATTTATAAATGGTTGGCTTTAAGGCCATAAGTTAGTGCATCCAAAGTATGAAGGCGTGCCAAGGAGACAGGCTATTATGATAATTTCATTTCAAGAAGTGAGGCTTTAAAGCCTAACTTTTCGTAAGCTCTAAGTGCAGAGTTGTTCTGTGCATAGGCTTCAAGATAAAAATCCTGCATGCCTTGACTTTTACCCCAACTGATTAAGGATTGGATCACCAATTGATTGATCCCACGCCCTCTGTGTGTCGGTGCAACGAACATAAATCCAAGATAGACATGAAAATCATGGGTCAAATGTGCTTTTGACTCCCTGATGCGAGCATAACCAGAACCCACAATCATCCCGTCATCTTCAGCGACTAAAACGCTAGAATTTTCGCTATCAATTAACGCCCCAATATCGTAATAACAAATATACTCAGACTTTAAAGAATCATTAAAAGGTCGCTCTGTAGCGATAATATCTTGCTCAAACTCTTTCAATATCGGCAAGTCTGCTTGTACAGCTGCTCTTATTATCAGGTCACTCATAGGGCGTTTGGCCTTTTTAACTTAACTGATGAATAATTGAGTTATTCCCACTCAATAGTAGTCGTAAAATAACCCTCATAAGAACAATGGTTTGCGAGTACCAAAATAGAGTTTACAAGTAGTTTACAAGTTTTTGGTTTTACTTCTGTGTGCCCCACTATCTTAATATCCTTGTAGTATCAGTAGTTTAGCATTTCTGCTGTTGTAAACGTTGCAACTGCTAATGCCCTACCCACTCAATAGTCGACATGACTCAAACCCCAGTTTTTATAAGGATTTCCGAGGTAGTTTTTACTAGCGTGTAGTAACTAGGGTAAATCTACCCACCCGATTCCAGCAACCATTGCCAGTGTAATGCTCGTAATACCGATCCATTTAAATGCTATTTTCATCTAATGCTGTCCTTTTTTGCTTGCTCACTTCCTGTCTTGAGGCGCATAGGAAGCGAAAGGAATATGCCAAGGGCTTTATAAAACTCTTTGGGTGTCATATATCCTTGATGACCAAATACCTCTGTGCCATCTTGAATAAAGATAATTGTTGGTGTGCCCCATTTTGGTGTTTTAATTTTTAGGTCATTGAGCTGACTCGCTGTTCTATTGATTAGTGGAATCGTTCCTTTGTATTCGCTAGCAACGTCTTGTTCAAATTTTTCACAATATGGACAATACCCATCTGCAACTATTACCACAATATGTTTTCCTTTTAATAGAGAGCTATTATCAAAAGATGGCTCAACAAATGACTTTAAGGCTAATTTTATTGGATAAAAAGGTGCCCACCAAGGCTGATGATCCAAAACGCCTTTTTTGTCTTCACTAAATGCCACTCCAGCGAATAGTATTGCTAAGATTGAGATGACGATTTTGGTTTTCATTTTCTGTTCCCATAAATACTGGTTTTATTCTCTCTGTTACAGCTCTATTCCCACTCAATGGTAGCTGGCGGTTTGCCAGAAATATCGTAAACCACACGGGAAATCCCATCAATTTCGTTGATAATACGATTCGATACTTTGCCTAAAAACTCATAAGGTAGATGTACCCAATGTGCGGTCATAAAATCAATAGTTTCTACCGCTCTTAATGACACTACCCAATCGTACTTTCGCACGTCACCCATTACACCTACCGATTTAACCGGCAAAAATACCGTAAAAGCTTGACTGACTTTTTGATACAAATCTGCAGCGTGTAATTCATCAATAAAAATAGCATCTGCACGGCGTAACAAGTCACAATATTCTTTTTTCACTTCACCTAATACCCGCACCCCTAAACCCGGGCCCGGAAAAGGGTGCCGATATAACATGTCATAGGGCAAACCTAGTTCTAAGCCAATTTTGCGGACTTCATCTTTAAATAGTTCTCGTAATGGTTCCACTAACCCCATTTTCATATTAGCAGGCAAACCACCCACATTATGGTGTGATTTAATTACATGGGCTTTTCCTGTAGCAGAAGCCGCGGACTCAATAACATCGGGATAAATGGTTCCCTGTGCAAGCCACTTAGCATTGACTAACTTTTTCGACTCTTCATCAAATACTTCAACAAATATCCGACCAATAATTTTGCGTTTAGCCTCAGGCTCAGAAGTGTCGGCTAAAGCATCAAGAAATCTATCTTCTGCTTCAATTTTTCGAATATTCAAACCAAAGTGATCACCAAACATATCCATCACTTGTTGGCCTTCATTAAGACGCAGCAAACCGTTATCAACAAAAACACATGTCAGGTTTTTACCAATAGCTCGGTGTAAAAGCATAGCCACAACAGAAGAATCAACACCACCGGACAAACCTAAAATAACTTGGTCATCACCAATTTGTTTTTTCATCTTTACAATTGCATTTTCTATTATAGCGGAGGGTGTCCATAGCTTTTCACAACCACATATGTCTAATATAAACTGAGATAAAATCCTTTCACCTTGCTGAGTGTGAGTCACTTCAGGATGAAACTGAACACCATAAAATTGTTTGTCTTTATTCACAAAAGCCGCAAATGGACAGCTCTCGGTCTTAGCTGTAGTCACAAAACCAGGGGGCGCAGCGCTTACCTTATCGCCATGACTCATCCACACATCAAGTAAGGCATTGCCATTGGCACCTACGTGATCTTCAATGTTTTTAAACAACGCCATCTCACCAACGACTTCGACCTGTGCGTAGCCAAATTCTCGCTTATTTGAACCTTGAACTGCGCCGCCAAGTTGCTCAGCCATCACTTGCATGCCATAACAAATTCCTAGGACAGGCACACCTGCCTGATATACATATTTTGGTGCTCGGGGTGAGGATTCAGCATGAACAGATTCTGGACCTCCAGATAAAATAATACCGTTGGGATTAAATTCTCGAATCTGATCTTCACTAACATCCCATGCCCAAAGTTCACAATAAACGCCAATTTCTCTTACGCGGCGGGCAATCAACTGGGTGTATTGTGATCCGAAATCAAGGATTAAAATACGTTGGTCATGAATATCTAAGCTCATTTTGGTACTCTTGTAAAAAATAAAACGTGAACGCTGCCTGACTAACAAACAACGTTCATTCGAGATAACACAAACTAACCTAAGCGGTAGTTCGGTGCCTCTTTAGTAATACTCACATCATGCACATGAGACTCCCCCATACCAGCAGATGTCACTTTGACAAATTGTGGTTTAGTACGTAACTCTTCAATAGTAGCGCAACCAGTCAATCCCATTGCTGAACGCAACCCACCCATTTGTTGGTGAATAATATTAGAGATAGGTCCTTTATAAGCAACACGGCCCTCAATGCCTTCAGGAACTAACTTTTCTGCACTTTTACTGTCTTGGAAATACCTGTCAGAAGAGCCATTGCTTTGATCCATAGCGCCCAAAGAGCCCATGCCACGATAGGATTTAAAATAACGGCCTTGATATAACTCCACTTCACCCGGCGCTTCCTCAGTTCCTGCCAACATGCTACCAACCATCACAGAACTAGCACCTGCAGCCAAAGCTTTTGCAATATCACCAGAAAAGCGAATGCCACCATCAGCTATCACTGGCACATCAGTACCTTTAAGAGCTTCAACGGCATCTGATACTGCAGTTATTTGTGGCACCCCACAACCAGTTACAATACGAGTGGTACAAATTGAACCTGGGCCAATTCCGACTTTAACAGCATCAACACCCGCATCAGCTAATGCTTTGGCGCCCTCACCTGTGGCAACATTACCTGCAATAAGTTGCATGTTGGGATAATCTTGACGTACTTTTCTCACTCGGTCGATAACGCCTTGCGAATGACCATGTGAAGTATCAATCAGTAATACGTCAACCCCAGCTTCAATTAATGCTTTAATACGTTCATCTGTTCCTGGTCCAACACTGACAGCGGCTCCAACTCGTAAGCGGCCCAATTCGTCTTTACAAGCGTTGGGTTTACTTTCTGCTTTTTGGAAATCTTTAACAGTAATCATGCCAGTCAATTTAAATGCATCATCAACTACAAGAATTTTTTCTATGCGGTATTCGTGCATTAATTCAAGCACTTGTTCAGAGGGAGCTCCCTCTTTAACTGTAATCAAGTCATTTTTCTTGGTCATAACACTAGAAATGGGTTGCTCTAGCCTATTTTCAAAACGCAGATCACGACCGGTCACTATACCGATTAAGTTATTGTCTTCATCCACTACGGGGAAACCAGAGAAGCCGTGTAATTTGCACAAGGTATTAATTTCACCAATAGTGGCTGTGGGTAGAACGGTAACAGGGTCAGACACTACGCCACTTTCGTATTTTTTGACTGTTCGTACATGTCCAGCCTGTTGTTCTGGCGTCATGTTTTTATGAATAAATCCGATACCGCCTTCTTGTGCCAGTGCAATAGCAAGACGCGCTTCAGAAACAGTGTCCATAGCGGCAGAGATCATGGGAATATTTAAACTAACACCACGGGTTAATCTTGTTTTAAGATTAGCGGTGTGAGGGAGAACAGTTGAGTGCCCTGGTACTAACAAAACATCGTCAAACGTAAGGGCTTCTTTAGCGATCCTTAACATGCAATATCACCTATAAATGCTGATTTAATTGCGGCGCAATTCTAGCGGCTTTAGGCATATCAGTCTAGATATATATCAGATTTGTCAGTAAATCAGGTAAACTTCTTCATAATATTTTATCAGAGCACCCACCAATCAATGTTTCCTGTCCAAAATACCGCAAAAAACATCCTTACTGTTAGTAAACTCAATCGCTTGGCCCGCTCAGTTTTAGAGACCAAAATTGGGCAAATCTGGCTATCCGCTGAAATTTCAAATTTTGTCGCGGCTAGTTCTGGTCATTGGTACTTCACCCTTAAAGATGATCGCGCACAAGTCAAAGGCGCAATGTTTAAGGGTGCAAATCGCAAGGTGCATCAAAAGCCTAAAGAAGGTGACAAGGTTCTAGTTAAAGCAAACATTAGCTTGTATGAGCCTAGAGGTGATTATCAAATCATTGTTGAACATATGGAGCCAGAGGGTGAAGGGCAACTTAAACAACAATTCGAAATGTTAAAACAACAATTAGCTTCAGAGGGAATATTTGCACAAAAATTTAAAAAGCCGATACCCGAAATTGTATTAAAAGTCGGTATTGTTACTTCACCTACTGGTGCCGCTTTGCATGATATTTTAACTGTGCTACAACGCCGTAACCCTGCTATTGAAGTGGTTATCTATCCCAGTCAAGTGCAAGGTGATATAGCAGTTTCGCTTATTTGTGCCGCGGTTACTCAAGCTAACCTCAGGAATGAAGTGGATGTGTTAATTGTTGGCAGAGGTGGTGGCTCTTTAGAAGATCTCTGGAGCTTTAATAGTGAACAGGTGGCAAGAACAATATTCGCCTCTTCCATTCCCATAATAAGTGCAGTCGGTCACGAAATAGATGTGAGCATCGCTGATTTTGTGGCAGATATGCGGGCTCCAACACCTTCAGTCGCCGCCGAACTGGTGAGCCAAGACCAATCTACTTTGCGCAATAAAACCTTAATCCTACAAGACAAGTTACTTAAAGCGTTTCACCGTTTACAACAGGAACTAATTCATCAGCATCAGGCCGTAAAACAGAGACTACTACAAAACCACCCACAAAAGCAGCTAGAGCAAAAAAGTCAGTATGTCGATCAATTACAATACACTTTACAATCAGCAATTAAACAGAAGTTAACACAGGCGAAACAACAGCAAGAGCATATGCAAAATCGACTCTCTTTATCATCACCGCAGCAACTGCTTCAACGTCATCAGCTAAGATTGCAGGAATTACAAACTAAGCTGCAAAGAAGTTGCCAACAACTAGTAGAAATCAAACAGCAAAAGTTATTCAATAATATGCATCTATTAAATACCGTGAGTCCATTAGCGACCTTGGCACGGGGTTACAGCATTAGTTTTAAGCAGGGAAACATAGTTAAAAGTACTCAACAAGTTCAAGTGAGCGATCTATTAGTAACACGTTTAGCAGACGGAGAAATACACAGTGAAATTCACCAGATAAAGAAATAATCACTCAACTAAAAAAACTGAAATTGTGGGTAATATAATGGGTTTGGCACTATCTTCAATCCACAAAAGCAAAAATGAATATTTAATGCTTGAGAAAATAGCTACCACTGCGCGGATGGCTTCACTTTAAGCCTTACAAAAAGCGACTAACTTACTTGAACTCGTAGATAAATATCTAGCAGAAAACAAACAATCTAGCCATGCAATGGCAACAGGCTACAATATTAACTAAAGCAGCGCCTGTCCCGAACCGTCAATCGACATATCAAACAAATTAAAAGTGACTCTCACATTTTCATTAAGGTTAGTTATGTTATTTAGCATTTTTATGCAAACGCATAAGTTGCCTACGCTTACGACGTTGTGAATCATTTAAACTGCTGTGATCTGTTTGGAAAGGATTTGCGCTCTCTCTGAACTCTATTTTGATTGGCGTACCCATGACTTTTAATGATTTACGGAAATAATTCATCAAGTAACGTTTATAGGAATCCGGTAAATCTTTTAGCTGATTACCATGGATAACGACAATTGGAGGATTGTATCCACCCGCATGGGCATATTTCATTTTAACACGACGGCCTCGCACTACAGGCGGCTGATGGTCCTCTTGGGCCATGTCCATGATCCGCGTTAACATAGAAGTATTAACCCGTTTAGTTGCCGAAGCGTAGGCTTCTTGCACCGATTCAAATAAGTGCCCGACTCCCGTGCCATGTAAAGCTGAAATAAAATGTAGGCGGGCAAAATCTATAAAACCTAAACGTCTGTCTAACTCACGTTTGATTTCTTCTTTGATAGTTTTATCAAGACCATCCCATTTATTCACTGCCACAACTAACGATCGACCGGCATTAAGAATAAAGCCTAACAAACTCAAATCTTGATCCGTAATTCCTTCCTGAGCGTCAACTACAAATAACACCACATTCGATTCTTCAATAGCTTGCAACGTTTTTACAATGGAAAATTTTTCCACTGCTTCTGAGATATTTCGCCGTCTTCTGACACCAGCTGTATCAATCAGAATGTACTCTCTTTCGTCACGTTCCATAGGAATAAAAATACTGTCTCTAGTCGTACCAGGTTCGTCATAAACCACCACTCGTTCTTCGCCTAAGATACGGTTAGTAAGAGTAGACTTACCCACATTAGGCTTACCCACTATAGCTAACTTTATAGGCAGAGCTTGCAATCTAGCGAGTTGCTCATCGGCGTCTTCCTCTTGAAGCTCTTCATCACTTTCTTCGGGAATGTGCATATCGGGGAATTGTGCAGCAATAGGCGTAAGAGAATTTTGCAGTAATTGTGTTACACCCCTTCCGTGAGCTGCAGCAATTTGATTCACATCACCCAACCCTAAGGCAAAGAAATCTGCACTTTCACTATCGCCATCAATCCCATCGACTTTATTAGCAACCACATAAACAGGCTTTTCTTGTTTACGAAGATGCTCAGCGATACCTTGATCTGCAGCGGTCATACCCGTTCGGGCATCCACTAAAAACAACACCACGTCAGCTTCTACAATAGCCAACAGGGATTGTTCAGCCATAACCACATCAATGCCTTGTTCATCGCCACTAATGCCGCCAGTATCAACCACAATAAATTGCAATCCTTCATATTTGGCTTGCCCGTATTTTCTATCCCGAGTTAAGCCAGGAAAATCAGCCACCAAAGCATCTCGTGTGCGTGTTAGACGATTAAATAAGGTAGATTTTCCAACGTTTGGGCGGCCAACTAAGGCAACAACGGGTAACATAAATACATATCCTGTAGACAAAAACGGCTTGGAAAAATTCCAAGCCGTTAAAAATTATCAGTGTGTTCCTCTGGCGAAATCACACAAAACTTGTTTTATGGCGTTTTAATAGCCACTAATTTACCATCTCGAGTTTGGGTGTATAAGGTGTTTCCATCAACCACTGGCGAGTGATAAATGCCTTCATCTTCGTCATCACCACCCACTTCTAAGCGGGCGACAACGTTACCATCAGCTTGGTCAAACCAATGTAAATAGCCAAATTTATCGCCTGCCACTAAATAGTTGCCAACGGGGGTAACCCCTGTCAATAAGCGTCCTTTAAGTGCGCCTTGGCTCCATAACTCGACACCATTACGACTGTCTAATGCATAAATGCTACTGTTTACATCGACTAAATATAGTGTGTTGCCCGACAATGATAAACGTCTAAATGATTTGTACTCACGTTTCCAAATAACACGCCCTGTGCGCAATTCAACAGCAGCAACAGAACCATTATATGAAATGACGTAAACATTACCACCGGCCACTAAAGGCTCGCTATCAATATCAACAATTCGTTCTAACTCTGTCACGCCTGTGGCAGCTGAAATGACTTGCTCCCAAGCAGTCTGACCAGTTTCAAGAATATTAACTATCAGTTTGCCGGTTGCAGTACCCCTAATAGCACCACCGTTAACCGCAGCTGGGGAAGATGTACCACGCAATGATAACGGTGGCACATCAGACTCTGACGACCAAACTTCCTTGCCATCATCTGCATTTAAGGCAAATATAAATCCAGAACCTGTGTTAACCAACACAATACCCGCATCAATCGCAGGGGAAGCCAAGACTTCTCCCTTTACCATTGTAATCCACTTTTGTTCGCCGGTATTGGCATCCAGTGCCACAACTTCACCATTCTCAGTACCAAAAAAGACCGTTTCATAAGCAACACTAATACCACCAGCAATTTTAGCTGACATACCATTCGACCAAAGATTGGTTACTCCTGAAGTTAAACCTTTCTCGTCATAAATCGCAAAGTTTTTAGACCATACCTTTTTACCTGTAGCTTGATCGTATGCGTTTACTTGGCCTTGGCGGTTCGCTGCAAATACCTTGTCATAAGCCACTGCTGGCCTAAGTTTTGAATAGAATTTACCAATCCCAACACCTAGATCTGCTGACCAAATTTCGGTTGGGGTAAATTGAACTTGAATAGGCTTGAGCCTTCGAACTTCTAACTCTTCTTCTTCGTAAAACCAATTACTTATTGTTGAACAGCCTGATAACAATACAGTACTGATTAACAATATTAATAAAAAAGATTGCTTCACTATTTTCACCTTAACCATTTGCCGCAACAGCTAAATTATCTAGCTTCATTTTCAAGACTTGATCACGGTTATTAGTTTCCAAAGCAGCACTATAAGCAGCTCTTGCTTTGTCAAATAACTCTTGAGATAGGTATACGTCCCCCTTAACCTCTTGAATTTGGCCTTTAAATGCTTGGTCTGACACCTTATTTGCACTTGTTAAGGCTAATTCAAATTCACCTTGTTCTATTTGAATACGAGCTAAGCGAAGTTGCGCTATTGACTGAACAGCTGATAATTTGGCATTGATGACCACAAACTCAAGTTGTTTGGCCGCTTCAACTAAGTCTTTGCGTTCGATGGCTTGTTGTGCCATTTCCAATGCCATTAATATGGCATAACCTGTGTCACTATGACTATCGATAAAAGACTTGGCTTGACCAAAACCCATCTCACCTTTTTTTAATTCTTCAGAGGCCTTCTGATAAGCAAAAGATGCTTGCTCTTTTGCTTCAATTTGTGAGTCGTTATAATAGCGCCACCCTAAAAGTCCACCCAAGCCTAATAACGCACCAATAACTAGCGATAAGCCATTTTCTTTCCAAAAGCGTTTAATGGCTTCAACTTGTTGTTCTTCTGTTTCGTACTGTTCCATCATCCATTCCTATTACTACTTGGCCATCGAAAGTTTAATGGCACATAATGTTAATTCAGAAATTTACGCTTTTAGACGTTAAATAGTTTTTGCGTAAAGTGAGTTAATTCGTTAATTGAAACTATTTCTTGTGGTTGCTTTTCTCGTAAGTATTTAACTGCAACTTGCTGTGTCTCCATCTCATCCTGACCGATTATAAAAGCGATACTTGCACCACTTTGATCGGCTCGTTTCATCTGTTTCTTAAAATTGCCACCACCGCAATGATTCATCAATTTTATCTGTGGTAAGGCGTCTCTTAATTTTTCACTGACTTGTCTAGCATATAACTCAACAGATTCATCCATGGCTGTGACATAAATATCTACTACCGAAGCTAAATCTTTATCCAATTTTAATGTTTGTAGCATTAACACTAAACGTTCTAGTCCCATGGCAAAACCTACACCCTGAGTGGCTTTACCGCCAAGTTGTTCAACTAAACCATCATACCTACCACCAGCACAGACGGTTCCTTGAGAGCCTAAACTATCAGTGACCCATTCAAATACTGTACGATTGTAATAATCAAGCCCACGCACCAAAGCAGGGTTAACGCGGTATTTGATACCTAGGTTATCTAAACGTTCACATAATCCTTGAAAATGTTTAGCTGATTCTTCATCAAGGCAATCAATCAGTTGAGGGGCATCTTTTACAGCTTTTTGTACTTGTGGGTTTTTACTATCAAGCACACGCAATGGGTTGGTCTGTAGTCGTCTTAAACTATCTTCATCTAACTCAGATTCACGAGTCTTCAGAAATGCCACTAGTTGTTCTTTATAAGACGCTCTAGCTTCAGTTGAACCAAGAGAATTTATTTCTAACGTGACGTTTTGGCTGATCCCAAACTTTTCCCATAACCTTGCACTAAGCAATATCACTTCAGCATCGATATCTGGTCCAGCTAAACCAAATACTTCTACGCCAAATTGATGAAACTGCCTGTATCGTCCTTTTTGGGGACGTTCATGGCGAAACATTTGACCTATGTACCAGAGCCGTTGCTGTTGGTTATACAATAAACCGTGCTCATTTCCAGCACGCACCACACAAGCGGTACCTTCTGGACGTAATGTAAGACTGTCTGAGTTGCGATCAGCGAAGGTGTACATTTCCTTTTCAACGATATCGGTCACTTCACCAATAGAGCGTTTGAATAAATCGGTGCTTTCAACAATAGGCGTGCGAATTTCTTGATATCCATAACTGGCGACCACTTGACGAATGGTAGATTCAACGAACTGCCAAAGCCCTGTCTCACTAGGCAAACAGTCGTTCATTCCTCGAATAGCCTGAATTTGTTTCGACACTAAAAATAATCTCTTATTCAATAATTAAAAAAGCTAAATAGTATAGGGGCTTTATAGATAAACGTAAAATAATGAAGCTAAAAAATGCATAAAAACTAATTAAAATTTACCTATGTCAATTAGTCAGTTAACTAACCTAGTTGCTTTATCTCTATCTTACGGCTTTTATCAAGCTGACTAGCTTTTGCACGAATCCGTTTTTCAAGTTGATCCACTAAGTTATCATTAGATAAACGTTCTTTTTGACGTTTGCCATCCAAGTAAAACCCACTCATGTTGCGCGCGCCGGTTAAGCCCAAATCTGAAATTTCTGCTTCACCCGGGCCATTTACTACACAACCAATAATAGATACATCCATCGGTGTAAGTATGTCTTCCAATCGCTGCTCTAAGGCATTCACTGTGCTTATTACATCAAATTCTTGGCGAGAACAACTCGGGCAAGCAATAAGGTTAATGCCTCTTGAGCGAATACGTAATGACTTTAATATGTCAAATCCAACTTTTATCTCTTCTACAGGATCAGCCGCCAATGAAATTCGGATCGTATCGCCAATACCTTCAGCCAATAACATGCCTAAACCTACCGAACTTTTGACTGCACCTGCACGAATACCGCCCGCTTCTGTGATACCTAAATGTAAGGGTTGGTCAATTTTCTTTGCTAATAATCGATAAGACCCTACAGCCAAAAACACATCTGAAGCTTTAACACTGACCTTAAATTGATCAAAATTAAGCCTATCTAAAATATCCACATGACGCATTGCAGATTCAACTAATGCTTCAGCGGTAGGCTCACCGTATTTTTCTTGTATATCTTTTTCTAAAGAGCCACCATTAACACCGATACGAATAGGAATGCCATTATCTTTGGCACAATCTACTACCGATCGAACTCGGTCCATACTCCCAATGTTTCCTGGGTTAATCCGCAAACAATCCACTCCGTATTCTGCCACTTTTAAAGCAATACGATAATCAAAGTGAATGTCCGCAATCAATGGCACCGTAACTTGTTGTTTAATTAACTTGAACGCTTCAGCTGCTTCCATTGTAGGTACTGACACTCTGACTAAATCGCCTCCTACAACTTGAATACGTTTAATTTGAGCCACTGTTGCATCTACATCTGTTGTTAATGTGTTAGTCATAGACTGCACAGCAATAGGCGCACCATCACCAATAGGTACATTACCTACATAAATACGTTTGGAATTTCGGCGATTAATAGGTGAATCAGAAAACATATTGATATCTTAGCTCTAGTTATTCGGTCATTTATTCAGACAGAGGTAAATTAAATTTGGCAATACGCCCAGAAGGCAGAAAAGACATATCTATGGATTCGCCTGCATAGCGAATTTTCACTACTTCTGGAGCACCTAAAGTAACCACAAAAGGTGGGATACCGTTAACTGGCATGACTCTGCCATTGACTTTTACCCCATAAGCTATATTTTCACCTGTAGCATCGGTCAGATTCAACCAGCAATCACCAGAAAATTCAAATATCAACTTAACTGGCGCTTTAGTTTCGACAATACTTGTTTCAGTAGCATCAGCTAGTACAGCTAAACTGTCTGTATCACTGTATTTTTCTGGACTAATAGATTGATTATCGGTTATTAGCTCTTTAGTAACATTGGAATCATCCGAAGACATATTTACATTAATCTGTGGAGATAATAAGGTCGCGGCATCCGAAGTTAATGTTTGTTCAAGCGGCAATATTTCTTGGGAAATAACATTTTCTGGATATTTAGTCACATTTGATGCGGTGGCGTCTGTTGAGCTTTGTTGAAACCAGTAAATGACCACTAAAGTAATAATCACAGCCGAAATCAGATACGTCACTAACATTAACTTATCATCATTGGACTGATTAGCAACTCTGCGTGAAAAACTTTGAAGTTTAGCAGGTTCTCTTTTTTGAGTACTTAATTTTTCATAAGCGTTTAGGACCTCAGTCTCTTCAACATGAACATGTTTTGCATAGAGTTTTAAATATCCTCTAACAAACGTTAACGAAATATTAATATCGAAGTTGTCTTGTTCAATCTCTTCAATAAGAGCCCTTTTTAATTTGATTTTATCAGCAATGTCTTGGGTCGATAATTTGGCACGTTCACGAGCCTGTCTTAGTATCTGACCGGGTCCTTGAAAAACCGATTCTGGTTGTTGTACTTCTTCATTTACAATCATAGTTAAGCTCTACTCTTCAGCGCTTGGGGCAACTAAAATAAATTTTCACTCCAAAAATAGCCGATGCATCGACCAAGTTGAACCAGTCTACCAGACGTTGCATTTTGATGCTGTAAAGAAGCGAAATCCGATACAAATTTTCGCCTCTGTCAACAATATTGAACTCTGGTATATCTGAGGTTTCTGACTCTACCTGAACATTCTGCTCCAGCTGTTGTCCTGCAACCGCTTCAATTGATTGCGAGATGTCATTAGTTACTGATTTTTAGTCTTTTCCATTTACGAATCAATTATTCTTGGTTGGCGGTGACACTAAACTGTCAGAAGGTGTTTCAGCTAGTGCTGATTCAAGTAACTCTGATACCCTGTTAGATTCTTTGGTGAATATTGGAAGTTTTGCTGATTTGCTAACCTCAAGGAGTCGCTGTTGCTCAGTTAACATTGTTTTTGTTATTGCATCATTAGGATATATCCTTAACAACATTTCTGAATAACCTTTTGCCGCACTTTCGTTGCCTGTGCCACTCTCTATCTTCATTGCCATCAACAGACTTTGCGGGCTTAACTGAGCAATTTTTTCATAACGTCTGAGAATAACTCTAGCTTCTTGCCATTGTTGTACTTCAACTAATGAACGTGCAAGTAAAAACAGACTGTTAGCTCTTCCTGGTTGGTGATTAACTGCATTACGTAAGTATTGAATGGCGTCTTCAGGGTACCCTTGACTTCGGCTACAGAGGGCTAAATTTTCATAGGTTTCAGCGCTGGAAATATAACTGCTGGTATTCACTGCTTTAAGAAAAAATTTTTTGGCTTTTTGGTACTTACCATTCTGACATAAAAAAGCCCCGTAATTGTTAGCAATGTTGGGGTTTTTTGGTTCAAGTTCCATGGCAAATTGATAAGAATTTTCAGCTTGCTCTAACTCATTCACACTTTGATAATAATAAGCCATAGCAAAATTAGCGTCTGCTGACTTGGGTGCAAACTCTAACGCTTTGTCTAAATTAAATCTTGCTTGGCTAAAGTTACCATTTTTAAGGTAAGTCAAACCAAGAGAAACACGTGTTTTAGCAGCTTTTAAATAATCAAATTTTTGGTCATGATTTTGGTTACTTTGACTGATACACCCGCTGAGTAGCAACAGGACAATAAAAACACTACTGATAATTTTTAGCATGGCGTTCATAAGAACCTTTTAGATATATTGGCTATAAAAATCTATTGAGTCATTTTGATTGAAATATTCTCGCCCTTCAGCTGTTTTTTCAACACTCTATTTGTACGATCAACTACTTCACCCACTAACTGTCCACAGGCAGCATCGATATCATCACCTCTAGTACGACGAACTACGACTATGAGTCCATATTCCATAAGAACTTTAGAAAAACGATCAATCCTTGAATTACTTGAACATGTATATGGCGAGCCAGGGTATGGATTAAATGGAATAAGGTTTATTTTACATGGCGTGTCAGACAATATTTTTGCAAGTGCATGCGCTTGATCAGTGCTATCGTTAATTCCATTTAACATCACGTACTCAACGGTAACCTTACCTTGATTGGCGTTTGATTTGGCTAAATATCTTTTTACGCTGGCTAAAAATACATCAATTGGATATTTTTTATTAACTGGCACCAGCACATCACGTAATGCATTATCAGGAGCATGTAATGATATAGCCAACGCTACGTCTATTTGGTCGCTCAACATATCAAGTGCAGGCACCACACCTGAAGTACTTAAAGTCACTCTGCGTTTAGATAATCCAAAAGCGAGATCATCCAACATTAGTTCCATGGCAGGCACCACATGTTTAACATTCAGCAAGGGTTCACCCATCCCCATCATCACAACATTTGTGATGGGACGTTTGGCAGTATCATTATTCAAACCTATTGTTGTCGCGACTCGCCAAACTTGACCAATAATCTCAGACACTTTTAAATTACGATTAAATCCTTGCTGCCCAGTAGAACAAAAAGTACATTCCAGCGCACAGCCTACTTGTGAAGACACGCATAATGTCGCTCGGTCACCATCTGGTATCCAAACCGTTTCAACTTCTTGGCCACCTTCTAACTTTAATGCAAATTTGATGGTGCCGTCTGCAGCAGTTTTTTGAAAAGCTATTTCTGGTGCTTTGATTTCACATTTAGACTGAAGTTTAGTTCGCAAGGTTTTATTGAGGTTCGTCATTTCATCAAAATCTGCCACGCCTTGTTGGTATATCCATTTCATAATCTGTTCTGCTCTGAAAGGTTTTTCTCCCATCTCATTAAAAAAGGCACGTAAACCTTCACGTGTAAAATCAAGCAAGTTAATTTTTTTAGGTTGGGTAGATACCACTTCAGTTGACACAATAAACCTCAATACTCAAACAAAACAGCTACCATTTTAACCGATTACTCAGCTTTTGCAGCACATATAACAAATAACACAAAAGGGAGCCTAGGCTCCCTTTAATATAGCAGATTTAGTCTTAACGAGTGCGTGGGCAGATTTCTTCATCACTAAAGAAATAAGCGATTTCACGAGCTGCTGATTCAGGTGCATCTGAACCGTGACAAGCATTCTCATCAATTGAAGCAGCATAGTCAGCGCGTAAAGTGCCCGCTAGCGCTTCAGATGGGTTTGTAGCCCCCATAATTTCACGATTTTTCAAAACAGCATTCTCACCTTCCAACACTTGAACCATAACTGGACCAGAGGTCATAAAAGATACTAAAGCAGCAAAAAATGGACGTTCGCTGTGCTCAGCATAAAACCCTTCCGCTTGTTCTTTGCTTAAATGCAGCATTTTAGACGCGACTAATCTTAGACCCGCAGACTCAAAACGGTTGTAAATAGCACCGATGACATTTTTAGCAACTGCATCAGGCTTAATGATAGAAAAAGTGCGCTCTAAGGCCATTTTCTTAACTCCAGTATTAGTAATATTTCGTCCTCAAGGGACACATAAAATTTCGCGCGAATTATATGCAATTAGAGGGCAAATACATAGTATAGATTGCATATTATTCTGATCTCCCTAAAATCAAGGTTGGTGTAATTTAGAAACGAGGTGTGCTTGATTAAATTTTTGGTACTTATTCCTGTAGTGTTATGTTTGGTTTGGTTTATATATTTGAAAAAAAAGGGCTATAGCTTGGGAGATGGAAAACAAGGGTTTATATATATATTCACCTTTTGTGCTGTGATTGCTGTTTTTTATAGTTCCTTGTTGTGGATATCTAAATAAGGAGGTTTCAAAACACGTTGTAAGCCATCCAAAAATAATAAAAAAGAGCGATTGACGCTCTTTTTTATTATTTTTGGATGGCACAATTCAAATTATTGGAAAATTTCAATATCTGCTTGCGCTTTTAAAGACTCGATTACTGCACCATATGATATTTGAGATTTACTTGATGCAAGACGACTTTGTAATGAAATTAATTGTTGAGCATCTGCATCTGCAGCTGAGTTAACCTGAGTCAGTTGAACTAAACTAATATCACCAGTGACTAGGTCAACGACGCTTGTATCTGCTACAGATAGTTTAAACAGAGCATCAAGAATATTCTGTGACAAATCTGCATCATTTCGAGTTACCCCTTGCTTCTCTTCCCAGTTAATTTCAAGAGTGGATAATTTAGCATTAACGTCCTCACCATCAGACAGTGCTGTTTTTAATTCAAAAGCCCAATCTCTTGAAAGCTGTTGAGCAGATTGTGCAGTTAATATCTGTTGTATTTGTTCTTTGACCTCATCTATAGATTTGGTTCGTTCAGGTTCGTGTTTGGATACTCTAACAACCATAATGTGATTACTGTTCAACTCAAACACTTCACTATTAACCGCATCTTCAATTAACTCAGAACTGAACGCACTGTTTAATACGTTAAGGTTAGATACACCTTCTGGTGCATTCACTCGACTAAACAAACCTGTTGTAATAATCGATTTCCCAGCAACGTCTGCAACTTCATCAAGATTGTCAGGAACCTCAAAAGCTACTTCTGAAATCCTTTGACTAAGCTCGTAAAAACGGTCCTCTGCTTTTGACGTTTTAACTTTTATTGCTATCTCTTCTTTTACGTTTTCAAAGGAATTAACTTGCTCTGGCTTAATATCAGTTAACTTTATAATGTGATAACCAAATTCACTTTTAACAACACCACTCACTTCACCTTTGTAAGTTAATGCAAATGCCGAGTCTTCAAACACAGGGTCCATGATTCCTCTGCCAAACCAACCTAAATCACCACCATTTTCAGCGCTAAAAGTATCGCTTGAAAATGTTTTAGCTAGTTTAGAAAATTCTTCTCCAGCTTGTATTTTGGCCAAAACATCTTCAGCTTTAGTCGCAATCTTTTCGTCCTCTTCAGCACTTTCAAACAATATATGCGCCGTTTTACGTTCTTCATCAGTACGATAATCAATGAGATTTTGTTGATAGTACTGTGTAAGCTCATCTTCATTGACTTCAATCGAAGGCAATAAATCTTCTAATACCAGTTCAACATAAGACAAACTAACTTTCTGTTCTGTATCAAACTGACTAATATTACTTTGATAGTAATCTAAAATTTCATCATCACTGATATTAACTTGTTCAATAAATTTAACCGCAGGAATGTTTAAGTAACGAATGTCACGAGTTTGCTGTTGCAAGAGGTGTGCTGTTTTTGATTCACCGACTAATCCGAATTCGGTTCCGATTAATGACTGTGAAAGTTGCCTACGCACCATATCTACTCGCATGTAATCTCTAAAGTTATTAGTTTGGAAACCAGCTTGGCGTAAAAGAGCAAGATAACGGTCGTTATCAAATTTACCATCGACTTGAAATTCTTGCATTCCCACTATAGCTAACTTAATTTGATCATCGCTGACTCTCAAGCCAATCTCTTTTGCTGCTTGGTCAAGCAATTTCTCATTAATAAGGCGGTCTAATATACCTTGTCGGAAATTTTGTAAGTATGCAGTATCACTTGCTAATGTAGCAAAAGCATCACCAAACTGAGATTCCATTCGTGAACGCTCATTTTGATAAGCACGTTCTAGTTCATCAATGCCAATTTCTTCACCATTAACATTAGCAGCTGCGCCAGGAGAAGATGAATTGATATAACTCCCTACACCTGCAAATACAAAACTTAAAATGACTAATACTAAGATCCCCATTGCCCAAGGGCCTTGTGCTCCTTCTCTAATTCTTTCCAACATACTAAATTCCAAACTCCAAATGAGCTGTTTGTTATAAGGGCTAAAGACGCCTATTTAGGTTGTCTTAGTTTCAATTCCGCAATATTATATACTAACCGTGTTCATTTATTAATGATTGTTTGTAGTGAATTAAAAATATCTGGTGAGCGATATATTTAAGATTAAAAAATGAAGAATACAAACCGCACAAAAACAAAAGGCGATGATAAATCATCGCCTTTTGTTAAATGAACTAAGTAATTAGTTACAAGCGTCTTTTAATGCTTTACCAGCTTTAAACGAAGGAACTTTAGCTGCTGAAATTTGAATAGTCTCACCAGTTTGAGGATTACGACCACTACGAGCGGCACGATCGCGAACCGAGAATGTTCCGAAACCAACTAATGCAACTTGGTCTCCATCTTTTAGTGCCGATGTTACAGCGCCAGTCAATGCATCTAGTGCGCGTCCTGCAGCTGCTTTAGAAATGTCTGCACTTGCAGCGATGGTATCAATAAGATCTGACTTATTCACAATATGAACCCCTTCATTTGTTATAATATTTGCGGCTTGCAATATGCAAAGCCATTCATTTATATCAGGCATAAAACTTAACTACAAGATATATATTTACAATTTGTTAACTTTTTAAAAACCGTCTCAATCCCTTTTGTGACGAGGCTTAAAGACAATCCTAGTTAAGGCTACCATAACTATTTACATAGTGAAGCCATTAAATTAAAAAATAATTAAAAAACCACCTATTTATGGTTACTTTTGAACCTTTTTTACTGTAACTGGCGTAAATTTATTCGGATGCTCTTGCAAAGCTAATTCTAAGACTTCATCAATCCACTTTACTGGGTGGATATTTAAATCAAGTTTAACGTTGTCTGGGATCTCTTCTAAGTCGCGTTCATTCTCTTTAGGAATAATCACCGTTTTAATTCCACCTCGGTGTGCAGCGAGTAATTTTTCTTTAAGGCCACCGATAGGTAACACTTCACCCCTAAGGGTAATTTCACCCGTCATAGCCACATCACACCTAACAGGATTTCCCGTTAAAGTAGAAACTAAGGCTGTACACATGGCAATACCTGCGCTGGGACCATCTTTAGGTGTTGCTCCCTCAGGCACATGTACGTGTATATCTCGCTTTTCATAGAAATCATTATTAATACGAAGTTTTTCTGCCCTGCTTCGTACTACTGTCATTGCAGTTTGTATAGACTCTTGCATCACGTCACCCAGTGAACCAGTGAAGGTCGTCTTACCTTTGCCTACTACAGATGTGGTTTCTATGGTTAATAATTCGCCACCAACTTGTGTCCAGGCTAATCCCGTTACCTGACCTATCTGATTGGTTTTGTCTGCTTTACCATAATCGAAACGTTGAACACCTAGATATTCATTCAGATTATCTTGATTAACCAGCACTTTGGTTATGTTTTTCCCTAGCAAGATATTCTTAACCGCCTTCCGGCATATCTTAGAAATTTCTCTTTCTAAGTTCCTAACCCCTGCTTCGCGTGTGAAATAACGTATAATGCCAATAATCGCACTTTCATCAATAACCAACTCGCCTTTCTTTAAACCGTTGCGAGTGATTTGTTTATCGACAAGATGTTGGATTGCAATATTAAGTTTTTCATCTTCGGTGTATCCAGATAAACGTATTACTTCCATGCGGTCTAGTAAAGCTTCGGGAATATCCATACTATTGGAGGTAGCAACAAACATAACATCTGATAAATCGTAATCGACTTCTAGATAATGATCACTAAATTTATTGTTTTGTTCAGGATCCAGTACTTCCAACAATGCTGAAGATGGATCACCACGCATATCTGATGACATTTTATCTATTTCATCTAGCAAAAAGAGTGGGTTTTTCACCCCCACCTTCGCCATTTTTTGTACCATTTTTCCAGGCATAGAGCCAATATAGGTTCGGCGATGCCCTCTAATTTCAGCTTCATCTCGAACTCCACCTAATGCCATGCGTACATACTTTCTCCCTGTGGCTCGAGCGATAGATTGACCTAAAGACGTCTTACCCACTCCCGGAGGCCCAACTAAACATAAAATAGGTCCTTTGAGCTTTTTAACACGTTGTTGCACTGCGAGATACTCAATAATACGCTCTTTGACTTTATCTAAACCATAATGGTCTGAATCTAATATTTTATCAGCAGCAGCAAGATCTTTTTTGACTACACTTCTTTTTACCCAAGGTACATTTGTCAACCATTCAATATAACTTCGTACGACTGTTGCTTCTGCCGACATAGGCGACATCATTTTTAATTTAGCTAATTCTGTGTTTGCCTTCTTCTGTGCTTCTTCTGGCATCTTGGCATCAGTGATTTTTTGTTTCAGTGATTCAAATTCATCTGGTGCTTCATCAAGTTCACCTAATTCTTTTTGAATAGCTTTCATTTGCTCATTCAAATAGTATTCTCGCTGACTTTTTTCCATCTGTTTTTTAACACGTGTGCGAATTTTTCTTTCAACTTGAAGTAAGTCTATTTCGCTTTCCATCAATGCCATTAGGTATTCTAATCGTTCTGTGATGCCCAACATCTCAAGCACTTTTTGTTTCTCGGACAGCTTCAGAGGCATATGCGCAGCCATCGTATCAGCCAAGCGCGCAGCATCTTCGATGCCACTTAACGAGGTTAATACTTCAGGTGGAATTTTTTTATTCAATTTGACGTATCCTTCAAACTGAGAAATTGCAGAACGAATGAGCACTTCTTGATCTGCTTCAGCTAATTCTGTATCTACTGAGCTTTGAACATTAGCGATAAAAAAATCTTCGGTATTGACAAATTTATCAATTTTACCACGCTGACTACCTTCAACTAAGACCTTAACTGTGCCGTCAGGTAACTTAAGCAACTGTAGGATAGTAGCGATAGTACCAACGGTGAATATGTCATCCATTTCTGGCTCGTCAACACTGGCATCTTTTTGAGCCACCAAGAAAATCTGTTTATCTTTTTCCATCGCGGCTTCTAAACAGCGAATAGATTTTTCACGCCCAACGAATAATGGGATAACCATATGTGGATATACCACTACATCTCGTAATGCTAGAACAGGCATTTCAATGAGATCTTCTCGCTTTTTAATCATACTTGGTCTCGTATTAAGTCGTTTTATATAACATCTAACCGGTATATATGGGGTTAGGCAGTTAAAGTTCAAATAAAATTTTAAACAAAGCAGAAAAAAGTGCAGTTAATGTATTGGTGAGCTGTATTTTTTTACCATAAAAAAAGACTCTTTCGAGCCTTTTTAGTGTTTATTCTGAAGCGACTTTTTTATCAACGCTGCTGTCGTAAATCAAAATAGGTTTTGACTCTCCTCGAATAACTGTTTCATCAACCACTACTTTACTCACATTGTCCATCGACGGTAAGTCGTACATAGTATCAAGCAATACCGCTTCAACTATTGAGCGTAAACCACGAGCACCAGTTTTACGCTGCATCGCTTTTTTTGCTATGGCTTGCAAGGCATCCTCACGGAATTCAAGTTCAGTATTATCCATTCCAAATAATGCTGAATATTGTTTTGTTAAGGAGTTTTTAGGTGCACGTAAGATTTGTACCAACGCATCTTCACTGAGTTCTTCAAGGCAAGTCAATACAGGTAAACGTCCAATGAATTCTGGTATCAGGCCATACTTGACTAAGTCTTCAGGCTCAACCTTTTTAAGCCACTCGCCTTCTTGAGAATTTTTGCTAGTGTTTTTAATTTCTGAAGCAAAACCAATACCGGTACCTGTATGAGCGCGCTGCTCTATCACTTTGTCTAGACCAGAAAAAGCACCGCCACAAATAAATAATATTTTAGAAGTGTCTACCTGCAAAAATTCTTGTTGAGGATGTTTTCTGCCACCCTGAGGGGGAACGGAAGCAACAGTACCTTCAATTAGCTTAAGAAGGGCTTGCTGCACGCCTTCACCAGACACGTCCCTAGTAATAGAAGGATTGTCTGATTTGCGTGATATTTTGTCTATTTCATCAATATAAACAATACCACGCTGAGCTTTTTCAACATCATAATCGCATTTTTGTAACAGTTTCTGGATGATATTTTCGACATCTTCGCCTACATAACCAGCCTCAGTTAAAGTAGTTGCATCAGCCATAGTAAATGGAACATCTAACAACCTTGCAAGCGTTTCAGCTAATAAAGTTTTACCACTACCGGTAGGTCCCATCAACAATATATTACTTTTTCCTAATTCAACACCTTCGTGAACATCGCCGTTTCTTAAACGTTTGTAATGATTATAAACCGCAACAGAGAGCACTTTTTTAGCATGCTCTTGTCCGATAACATAATCATCTAGATGATTATGGATTTCTTTTGGTGTGGGTAAATCGTCTTGTATCTTTTTGGGGGCTATTTCTTTTATTTCTTCTCGAATAATGTCATTACACAAATCGACACATTCATCACAAATAAAAACTGACGGACCAGCAATTAATTTTCTTACTTCATGTTGGCTCTTACCACAGAAAGAACAATACAAAAGCTTGTTGTCCCCATCACTACTTTTTTTATCACTCATGTATAATCTTTTCCTATCTCATACTGACTCTACCTAAAGGGAGCCTACAAACTAATTGAATTGAATGTAATCTAACTTTGGGCTTTACACAGAGTTATTTTATCATTTGACGCTTTTTGTATCAGCTTGACTGGTATCTGGTCTACTCGATAATACTTGGTCAATTAGTCCATATTCCATAGCATCAGTTGCACTTAAAAAATTATCTCTGTCGGTATCTTGGGCAACTTTTTCATACTCTTGACCTGTATGGTCTGCCATCAAACGATTCATCTTCTCTTTAATAGATAAAATCTCTTTAGCATGAATTTCAAAATCAGACGCTTGTCCTTGGAAACCACCTAAAGGCTGATGGATCATCACACGAGAATTAGGTAAACAATAACGTTTACCTTTTTCGCCGGCAGATAACAAGAATGCCCCCATACTGGCAGCTTGACCAATACACACTGTGCTGACATTAGGTTTAATAAAGTTCATGGTGTCGTAAATAGCCATGCCTGCTGTTACTGAACCGCCTGGAGAATTAATATATAAGAAAATATCTTTTTCTGGATTCTCGGCTTCTAAAAATAACATCTGAGCAACGATAAGATTAGCCATATGGTCTTCAACTTGACCGACTAAAAAAATAACATTCTCTTTTAGCAAACGAGAGTATATATCGTAAGAGCGTTCACCTTTGGCAGTTTGCTCTACAACCATCGGAACTAACGCATTTGTTGGGTCAAAAGGGGTATTCATCATAAATTAAAATTCTTCACAAATAAAAATGCTCGGTGGATACCGAGCATTTAAGCAGTTGCAGACTAGATAAGTCAAATAACAAACGGCAAATTATGCCTGTTTGTTCATAATCTCATCAAAAGATTTCTTTACTTCTTTAACTTTGGCTTGTTCAAGCAACAATTCAACCGCTTGTTCTTCCATAGCAATGTTATTCATTTGTTGCATTAGTTCGTCATTTGTCCTGTAATATTCTATTACTTCTTTAGGATCTTCATAAGCAGACGCAGCTGTTTCAATTAGCGCAGTAACTTTATCAGTATCTACTTTCATCTCGTTGGTTTTAATCACTTCACCTAGCAACAAACCAATACTGACACGTTTACGGGCATTTTCTTCAAACAAATCAGCTGGGAGCTCTGGCATGTTGTCGATGTTTCCGTCTTGTTGCTGACTAAAGCGTTGTTTTGCTTGTTCGCGTAACGCCTCAATTTCTTGATCAACTAGAGCTTTTGGCAAGTCAATGTTATTTTTTTCAAGTAGACCCGCTATGACTTGCTCTTTTACAGAAGCTTTTAAAGTTTGGTCTAATTCACGTTGCATATTCTTGCGAACTTCAGCATGGAGCGCTTCGATGTTGCCATCTTCGATGCCGAACAACTTTGCAAACTCTTCGTCGACTTTAGGTAAGTCTAATTGCTCAACTTTTTTGATATTGATAATGAACTGAGCAATTTTGCCTTTAAGCTTTTCAGCATGGTAGTCTTCAGGGAATGTAACGTCTGCAGTGACTTCATCACCAGTTTTGTTACCTACGATGGGCTTTTCAAAGCCAGGGATCATGCGATCTTTCCCCATTTCCAGAGCGAAGTCCTCTGCTTTGCCACCATCAAACTCTTCACCATCGATAGTACCGATAAAGTCAATAGTAACTTTATCGTCTTTCTTGGCTTTGCGTTTTACTTCTTTATAAGCAGCATGTTGCTTTCGCAAAGTATCAATCATGTTACTTAAATCTTTCTCGCTGATATCTACTGCTGACTTTTCAACTTGTATTTCAGCAACATCTTTGACTGTTACATCGGGATACACTTCAAAGGCGGCAACGTACTCTAGGTCTTTGCCATCTTCGTCAGTTTTTATCTCAAAGTTAGGCATTCCAGCTGGAGTGATTTTTTCTCGGGTAATAGCTTCGTAGAAGTTGCGTTGCATTACTTCACCAGCAATTTCTTGACGCACGGATTGGCCATAACGTTTCTTAATAACATTAACAGGCACTTTACCAGGGCGAAAACCATTAATTCTTTGGGTTTTGGCTAATTGCTGTAAGCGAGACTTCACTGCAGAATCAATTGACTCAGCAGGAACGGTAATAGTAAGACGGCGTTCTAAACCTTTGGTCGCCTCAACGGAAACTTGCATTCTGATACCTCAATTATGCGCATACTTGCGCTTGTGTATGATTACTAACGGGCTTTTATCGGCGTAACATAATTATTGTTTCGGATACACTAATTGAGTCCGAATATCCTGACAAAAGAAATTTTCTTATTATTCAAGATCACCTGATAAAAAGACGCAGTAGTATAGCGATAGCTATTACGCAAGTCGAGGGAAAATACCCCACTTTAGGATAGTCTTAGCGGTAAGGCCCATTGAAGGTTAAAAAACTACACCATAATAAACATTATTAGGCATTGAATGACTAAATTTTGAAAACTCAAAAAGTTGCACCCAATAAACACGTTATAAACAATAATTGGTGAATCTGTAAGTTCCAAGGTGGTTTGCAATAGACAATTTTATGCAGCCAAAGCATTAAAACTCAATAATAACAAATACTCAAAGGATGGTGAAAATAGACGTAATATTGAAGGGGTTATCTAACAAAGAGTTTGATTACTTTGCGAGTTTAAAAATTCCTAAAAAAATATAACCGATGTAACTTTTTTATCAACGTTGTTGGTACAAATGTTAATCATAATAAAATGTAAATTTCAGAATTTTTTTACAAATTAATTTTTTAAATATGGTGCGGAAGGAGAGACTCGAACTCTCACGCCGTGAGGCACTGGAACCTAAATCCAGCGTGTCTACCAATTCCACCACTCCCGCGAGTGGGGTGGGCGACGGGGCTCGAACCCGCGACAACCGGAATCACAATCCGGGGCTCTACCAACTGAGCTACGCTCACCACATAAACTGTAGTAATATGATACTTATGATTTAATTTTTCTCAGGCTCTACGATCGCATGGTGCGCCCGACAGGATTCGAACCTGTGACCCACGGCTTAGAAAGCCGTTGCTCTATCCAGCTGAGCTACAAGCGCTACATGTACCGAAAGTAACATTTGAGAAAATGGTCGGTGAGACAGGATTCGAACCTGCGACCCCTTGGACCCAAACCAAGTGCGCTACCAAGCTGCGCTACTCACCGACTTACTCTAACTTCTTTCTGTTCAAAGCTAAGAAGAGGCGCATAGTACAGAGTTGGTAAATGCCCGTCAAACACTTTTTCAATCAAATTTTTTGATTGGTTATTTTTAATCCTAGATGTACGTTTTTTATTAAATCAGCTCGTAAAAACAACAACATTTACCCTTGCTACTTTAACAGCGGGTGATCTTTAGGAAGCTTGTTTTTCAACCACACCGCAAGTTTATGTTTCATACTTAACAAATCTTCACTGCCAGCAGGTAATGGTGTTATTAATTTATCATTTGCCAATAAACGATAAATACACTCGACTTTTTCCTTTGCAGAGTCTGTTGCAGAGAAAGTTTTAAATCCCCTGTTTTTTGCATATGCCTCGCCAACCACTAAGGCTTTTTTCAACAATTGGGTTTCATTTAAAATTTTTTTCATTCACATCTCACATTATCAATTGCGGTCATAGTTCAGCGACCATTCATTTTAAAAGTAGAACCTAATGTAGTTCAATAGTTTTCATATTCATCACTATTTGCCACCGCAACAATTTCCATAGCCAGCAATAAATACCCACATATTTCATCAACTAATAATGCCAAACCGATTCATTTATAGTTCAATCAATTCCATACGTTATATCATTAACGACAAGAAATGGCTTAACAAATATGATTGAATATAGTCTTTTTAATACATCATAATTGCGATAAACCCCTGGGATATGTGACAATGGATAATCACAGATTCAGCTCAAGATCATTTATGCCAGCACAGAAAATTGATGGTGTTTTAATTGCCAAACATATAAGACAACATGTGGCTATACAAGTTAAAGCCATTACTTCATCAGGCAAAAGAGCCCCGGGCTTAGCGGTTGTTTTAGTTGGAAGTGATGCCGCGTCACATGTTTACGTTGATAAGAAGCGTAAAGCTTGTGAAGAAGTTGGATTTGTATCCAAATCATACGACTTACCGGCGACAACGTCACAACAATCGCTGCTCGATATTATTGACCAATTAAACGACGACCACGAAGTTGATGGCATACTCGTGCAGTTACCTCTCCCTGCAGGCTTAAACAAAGAGCAAATCTTGGAGCGTATCAATCCACACAAGGACGTGGATGGCTTTCACCCCTATAATATTGGCAGACTCGCTCAGCGTATCCCTGCTTTGCGTCCATGTACACCCAAAGGCATCATGAGCCTGATTGAATCCACTAAGCGCCCAGTCAAAGGATTAGATGCAGTTATTGTGGGTGCATCCAATATTGTAGGTCGTCCGATGTTTATGGAATTACTTTTAGCCGGTTGTACCGTTACCAGTTGCCACAAATTCACCCAGGATCTTCAATCTCATGTTAAGCGCGCGGACTTACTGGTTGTGGCTGTGGGCAAATCTGACTTTATTCCTGGAGAGTGGATAAAACCAGGTTCAATTGTTATTGATGTAGGTATCAACAGAAATCCAGACGGTAGCTTAGGTGGAGATGTTGATTACGCTAGCGCTTCCCAGAGAGCTGGTTGGATAACACCTGTCCCGGGAGGTGTAGGGCCAATGACGGTTGCCAGCCTTATTGAAAATACCTTGGAAGCCTATGTGAAGTATCACTCATAAATATGAGCACCTCAGCCCATATAGCCGATAATACCGTAGAGACATCTGTAAAATTCTGGATAGAAAAAGTGATTGTAGGACTGAATTTTTGTCCTTTCGCTAAAAAGGTGATGGAGCGTAATACGCTTCGGTATGCAATCTTTCCCGCGACACAAGTGAAGGATGCACTCAGTCACTTACTCGAAGAGCTGACATTACTTGACCAGCTACAGGATATTCAAACCACATTGCTTATTTTCCCACAAGGTTTTTCCAATTTTGATGATTTTCTGGATATGCTTGGACTGGCCAACACGCTCATTGAACAAGGTGGTTACGGGGGTATTTATCAATTAGCCAGCTTTCATCCAGATTATTGTTTTGACGGAGAGGAGCAAAATGACCCTGCCAATTATACTAACCGGTCACCTTTCCCAATATTACATATACTCAGAGAAAGTAGTGTAGAGACAGTGCTGGAACATTATCCTCAACCAGAAAGTATCCCAGAAAATAATATTGCCAAAGCAAGAAAACTAGGTTTAAGCTTCTTTAAAACCTTATTGAGTAACCAAAATCAAAACACTGAATCAAGTTAATTGGGTGAATCATCTTCGTCAACATTTTGATATTTTGTATCGCTGTTGCTTGTTATGGCTTCTTCTTGCTCTAAAAAGTCATCTATTGTTTTTATCAATTGTTGTGCGGAAAAATTAGAAACTTGGTAAGTCCATTTTTGCCAATACTCTGTTTGGTTGCTAGAAAAAAAATTCACAAAATATTTATTATCTAATTCACTTACCACTACCTGAAATATATTCTGTTGTGCTGTATTGACTTCAAGCTGAGTTACTATCTTTAACGTTTGCTCAAAGACTTCATCATTAGGTAAAAATTCCTCAAAATTAAGGCTGGTTAAGCTGCTAACGATTGAATTAAGAATACTAGGGTATTCCAATTTCTTATCTTTTGGCATGTTAATAAGCTGAAGATCGCCACTAACAGATCTGGCAATTTGCCAACCAAAACTATCAACTCGTGATACTGAACTGATATCTTGTGCTTGGTAAGGCAAAATAGGTTGTCTTAGCCACGAATATTTATCTATTGGTAAATGAATCGTTTTATCAGTTCGCCAGCTTCGAGGATCATCTAGTTTAAGTATATATTGGCCTTTACCTAGTGTGACTTCATTTCCAACTAAAACTTGCCAAGCATTGTCACTTGTTTTCAAAGTAACTAAACTGGCCATACTGTCCTCAACATCAATAGACTGTAAACCCAAACGAATATAGTTTTCTGGCTTGCTAGTTTTTGCCTCAACTAACTTTGTACGCATCATTATTTCGACAAATTCTGATAGTTTATCTTGAGAAATAGGATATGCGGTTTGCTCTTGAGCAAAAGTTGCCAACCAACGTCCCTCTATTTTTTTTGCACTAAACAATACACCTTGAGCATTCTTTATTTCGAGACTTTCCACTTGATTAGCAAATTCTTGCAGATCATCAAACAAAAGGACCGCTTCAAATTTATATTTGGAAGGTGATTGACTCAACCATACAACCAGTCCTAAAGACAATATCGCACAAACAGCTAATATTGAAACTTGTTTATTCATAAAACAGGCTCCACTTTTGACTAAGTGGTAATTGAAGTTAAACGAGGCCTAGTTCTGAAAAAGACTCTTAACAACGCAAGTAATAAAATGAGGATAAATGGAACAATGGCAATATTGACAAGTTTTAACCAGTTACCCAAACTTTCAATATCTTTATCAAGTTGATGTCTAACATCACGTAGAGACTTACGAATAGTGACTTTCTTTTGCATAAACTCGTCAATAGCTAACTGTTGTTCAGGGCTAATAATCAATGCACCCACTTCAACTTGTTGATTTTGCAACTGCAATAATTGCTGCTCGGTCTCTTCTAGTTGTTTTTGTAATATTTCTTCTTGTTCGCGAAATTTTTGTTCTGCAATGACGGTTAGTTCATCAACTTTGCTAAAAGGGCGACTAAAAACACCTCGGCTTCTGATACTGATGAGTGCATTACTACCACCTAAATTCTCAATAGCATTAATAATAAAATCACCGTTATTGGCGAAAGGAGTATAGATAGTTTGGCCAAAAAAATTAGATTGTTGCACCCAGAATCGATCGGCGAGCATGTCAGTATCCCCCACTAAAATGACATTTAAATTATCTGTCGATTTAACTATTTCTGTCAGCTCTGTTTCTTTAGGTAATTGTTCAAAGGCGCTTTTGGCCCGCCCTGATAATCTTACAGCTAGAACATATGCCTGTTTATCAATTTGATAGGCTTTCGCTAATTGTTCAGGGTCTTGTGTCATGGCATACGTCGCTGTATCCATCAAGTCTGAGTTTTGTGTTGACGTTACCAATGGTAACCAATTAGTTTCAGATTCTTCAATTTGGCTAAAAACACCAAACGACGCACCATTTAATAACTCTAGGTTTGATGTGAGCACATCTTCACGATCAAGCTGGTCTGCAGTAAAACCTACAAAACCAAAATGTCTGGCCACGCCCCCCTCTGGAGTCAGTATATCAAGACCTGCCATAGCATCAAGTAGCACATTATCACTATCAAAATGCACTCCCCATGCTTTGAGTAATCGATTTAGGTGTGAACTACTGACGCTAGGCATTGGTGTGGCCATCATTGCCATTTGGTCAGATTCATTATGTACATCCAGAAAAGCTAAGACTTTACCACCAGAGATAGCGTATTGATCAATAACAAATAATAACGCATCACTATATTCTTTGGGGTGAACTAACAGCAATACGTCTGTATTATCTGGCAAGCTGATGGTTTCACTAGTGAGTTGTTCTACTGTGTATAATTCATCCAATTGTGTAAGAAACGTCCAAGGAGGATCAACCTGTCCCGTCATGGGGTTCTGCCCACCTTTTATAGCAAGATCAGTGATTAAGGTTACATTGACTGGTTCTGGCTCATTTAGTTGATAAATCAGTTTGCTGATTTCATATTCTAAGAAACCTTCTTTTTGTGGGTCAAAAAACGCAATAACTTTTTTCTCATCTAAAGCATTAGTCGCTGCCAATCCCATATAAATGGATTCGCCTGCTACGCCAATATTTGCAGCGGTCAAACCAAATTGATCTGCCTGATCTTCTTGTTCAGAAAAGGCTAGAGGATCTAACACCTGTAACTTGAGTTTGCCGTTAGCAAAGGTTTCATATTCAGAAAGTAGACTTTTGACACGGTTGGCATAGTTACGCAAACTTGTCATATTTTTAGATGCTTTTTCTGAAAAGAAAAAGTATAGATTAATGGGTTCCTTTATTTCTTTCAGAACCTGCTTGCTTCCCTGTGACAAAGAGTAAACCTGATTTTCAGTTAAATCTAACCTTGCTGAAGATAACAATTGATTATTGATAAAAACCAAAGCAATAAATATTACCGATATCAAAAACAAATTAACAGAAAAGGTCAATTTATGCTTCATAACTAATCCGCCTTCTTTTGTTCAATTATCACTAAGCCTGCAAACAGCCAACAGCCAGTCACTATCAGAAAGTAAATTAAATCGTTTAAAGCAATCACACCTTTGGCCATAGCCTCAAAATGCGTCAGAAAACTAAAAGAGGCCACAACGTCAATAACCATACTAGGTGCCCAACTTTTAAAGGCATCGAGTACAATATTACTTCCGCTGACTACAAATAAAAAACACACTACCAATGATAATATAAAGGCGATCACCTGATTCTTAGTTATGGCCGACATACACATGCCGATAGATAAAAAAGCCCCAGCCATTAACCAGCTACCGACATAAGCAGCAACGATAATGCCATTATCTGGGTTTCCCAGATAATTAACTGTTAGCCATAATGGAAAAGTTAATAATAGCGACAAACCCAATACTGACCATGCTGCAAGATGTTTGGCCAACATGGCTTGCCAAGAACTGATTGGTAAGGTCATGAGTAGTTCAATAGTGCCACTTTTCCGTTCTTCAGACCAACTACGCATGGAGATCGCTGGAACAAGAAAAAGATATAACCAAGGATGAAAATTAAAAAAAGGTAACAAGTCAGCTTGTCCACGCTCATAAAAACCACCAACAAAAAATGTGAACACCCCCGACAAAATCAAGAATATACCAATAAAAACATAGGCAACAGGTGTCGCAAAAAAACTAGAAAATTCTCTTCGAAATAATATACTTATATTACTCATTACGCTGTCACCTCTTGAGTAATTTGTCTAAATACTTGGTCTAACCGCCCTTGCTCAACATATAAACTATCTATAGGTAATTTACATCGTTGTGCGTGAGCAGTCACTAAATGCAATATTTCTGCTCCCGGTTTTGGAAAAAGAGTCACCCGCCCCGTTTCTAATTCTTCTTCCATTTCAGCTACACCTTCCAATTCACCTAACTCAGAAACATCGGCGCGATAACTACAATATAAAGTCACGGCACCGTAATATTTAGACATTCGGTTAAGGGCTTGAGGAGTATCATCAAACAAGAGTGTACCTTTAGCTAATATCATCACACGATTACACACAGCTGTGACTTCTTCTAGAATATGGGTTGAGATAATAACTATTTTATCTTTAGAAAGATTTTTGATTAGTTTATGGACTTGATGTTTTTGATTTGGATCGAGTCCATCAGTAGGTTCATCGAGGATCAATATTTCTGGGTCATGGATCAAAGCTTGAGCTAAACCCACACGTCTTTTAAAACCTTTGGATAGATTATCAATGGGCTTATCTAGTACCTCTTGAAGTTCTACCTGTTTAACGACATGTTCAATCCTTGCTACCTTTTTGGCGCCTTTATAACCTCGAATCTGAGCAATAAAATTCAGAAACTGCAGAGGAGTCATATCGCCATAAGCTGGGGCTCCCTCGGGTAAGTAACCAATTTTCTTTTTTATTTCTAATGTAGACTGCTCCAGAGACAAGTTGGCAATATGTATATCACCACTGGTGGGAACTAAAAAACCTGTCAAGATCTTCATAGTTGTAGATTTCCCCGCTCCGTTTGGACCTAAAAAACCCACAACATCACCTGGAATAATGTCAAATGAGAGACCGCTCACTGCTTCAAAACCATTAAAGGTTTTAAATAAATTTTTAACTGAGATCATAATAATCCTTAAATGACCAATTTTGAATACTCAATATATATTGTGCTTACACGGTGATTTTCAATCTTTTTAATATCAGAATATAAAAATTACATATAAAAAGAAGTCTTCTACTCACCCATATTGAACTATTTTTGCTACCTACAGGCTATTAACTTGGCATCACAACCAATTTGACTTATTGTTTGTGTATGCAACAAATAAACACATCTAATATCACTGCCCCTTTTCAGCAACCAAGTCGCTTTTCTATCTTTAAACGCATAGCAAATTTGGTTTTAGTTGTTATAGGATGCATAGCCTGCACAAATCTTTGGCTGATAAGTTCTGAACAATCTCTTAACTGGCACTCTAAACAAGCGAATCAATTAGGGGTAAGCCTATCTTCTTTATCAGGCAAAGTACTAATAAGTTCATTACTTCAAAATGACTCAAACGCGTTAAAACAACAACTCGAATATATCGTCACTGATCCACATGTTGCTGGGGTATCTTTATTTGATAATAAAGGCAGAATGTTAGCCGACAACAACGCAGGGTTATCTGTGATAGCGGCTTATAAATCGAAAGGTATATCACCTTTAGTCTTCGTACAAAACATTACCCATAATGAGCAAACAATCGGTTTCTTGAGTATTGTGCTCAAAGAGAAAGAAGTGATGGCATATCACAGTGAATATCAAAAACAGCTCAATCAACAATTACAAATGTTAATGATTCTGGCAGCCATAGCGGGCATCTTAATTACGCGTGCATTCTACAAATTCAGATATAGGCAACTTATTCGTTCATCTAAACAATAATTTTTTAAAGATTTGCCAGAGTACCTTGCACGTTTTGATAACAGGCTTGGAGTAATTGCTGTTTAGTTTCAGCCCGAAGTAACAACAGACTTTCAAATATTTCAGGTAGGTACTCAGGACTATTTCTTAATCCTTGCTTGCCTATCAAAGGCATATCTGGAGCATCAGTTTCTAAAACCAGACAATTAATAGGCAACTTAGATAATGTCTTACGCGTTTTACTTGCCCGAGAATAGGTAATTCCTCCGCCAACCCCAATTTTAAACCCTAAATCAATATACGTGTTTGCTTGTTGCACGCTCCCAGAAAAAGCGTGCACTATGCCGCCTTGAGTGAATTTTTTTGCCTTAAGCGATTGTATAAGCTCGTTGTGTGAATTTCTGTGATGAAGAATTACTGGTAACATATGCTCTTCAGCAATCAACAATTGCTGTTCGAATACTTGTAATTGCATTTTCCAATCAACATCAATATGAGTATCGAGACCAATCTCACCAACAGCCAGTACTTTGTCTTGATGCTGGTTCAGCAGCTGAGATAGCTGAACCAAATGTAAAGGTTCAAAACTTTTTAGGAAATATGGATGTAAACCTAATGCAAACCTAAGTTGAGGATACAAATGACACAAGTCGATTTGTTTTTGCCACTGACTGGCCTGAGTACCTGGGATCACAATAGTATCTATTGCCAGCTTTCTACAGCTATTTAAAACTTCAGCTCTGTCATGATCAAAACAGCAAAAATCAATATGGCAATGGCTATCAATCAGCACAATAAGCCCCTAAATGGTTAAGGCATCAAACGTTCTGTATGCCAATGGCCTTCGGATGTTTTAGAGTAAACAAAACGATCGTGAAGCCGATGCTCTCCTCCTTGCCAAAACTCGATTTGGAGGGCGACAACTCTGTATCCTCCCCAGAATTCAGGCAATGGAACTTCCCTTTTGGCGAACTTAGCTGTTGCCTCAGAAAATTTCTCCATAAGTAATTTTTTGCTATTAATAGGACGACTTTGTGCGGAGGCCCAAGCAGCAATCTGACTAGGTTTGGGACGAGACATAAAATATTTCGCTACACTCACTGAACTTAGTTTCTGAGCAATACCTGTTACTTTAATTTGACGGTCCAGCATGTGCCATGGAAAGTGCAGCGAAATTTTACTATTTTGGCTTAGGTCTTGGGATTTTTTACTGCCAGTATTTGTGTAAAAAACAAACCCGGTCTTATCAAAATCTTTTAAGAGCACAATACGTTGAGAAGGTTGCCCCGATTTATCAACTGTAGCAACAGTCATAGCAGTGGGGTCAGCTAAGTTTGCATCAATTGCATTTTTTAACCAGCGCTCGAATAGCGCAAAAGGTTCAGGGGTCAAGTCATCAACATCTAACCCTGCGCGTGTGTAATCTCTACGAATATCACTGATTGAACGCATCTTGATCTCTTATTTGTTAAGAATGAAACCCAGGTCCATAAATTAGTTGTCTAGTCCATAACCTAAGCTACGAAGTGCCCTTTCGTCATCAGCCCAACCTGACTTCACTTTTACCCAAAGTTCTAAATAAACTTTCGCATCAAACAAAACCTCCATATCTTTTCGTGCTTCCATACCAATGGTTTTAAGGCGCTGTCCCCCTTTACCAATGACCATACTTTTTTGGGTATCACGCTCAACCAAAATCAATCCATTTATACGATAAATACCATTTTCAGCCAGAAGAAATTGTTCAATTTCCACAGTAATAGAATATGGTAACTCGTCTCCTGTAAAACGCATCAGCTTTTCACGAACAATCTCAGATGCCATAAACCGACTTGAACGGTCTGTTATGTAGTCTTCTGGAAAGTAGAACTCACTTTTGGGCAAAGTATCCAGAACTAGGGCACGTAACTCTTCGACATTTTTACCAATTTTAGCTGAGATAGGCATAATCTGTTGAAAGCTATGTTGCTCACCCAGCCATTTAAGATGGGGAAGCATAGTTTCTTTATCTTTAACGTTATCTGATTTATTCACAATCAGCCAACACGGAGAGCCCGATTGTTGTAATTTCGTTAGCACCATTTGATCGTCATCTGTCCATTTAGTGCCTTCAACCAAAAATAGTACTAAACCAACATCAGCAATTGAACTCGATGCTGCGCGATTCATAAAACGATTTATAGCGCGTTTTTCTTCAATGTGTAATCCGGGGGTATCAACATAAATGGCCTGACGATTATCTACAGTGTCAATACCCATTATTCTGTGACGAGTAGTTTGCGGTTTTCTAGAAGTAATACTCACTTTTTGACCTAGCAGTTTATTCAGCAAGGTCGACTTACCCACATTTGGGCGTCCAACAATGGCGATCATTCCACAGTGTGTGTCGATCATCGACTTTTCATCAGGCTTATTATCTATCATTAATTAATTTCTCAAATGCTTGCTTTGCGGCTTTTTGTTCTGCTCTGCGTCGACTATTACCGCTACCTACCACCGCTTTTTTTAAACCTTCTACATTGCACTCAACATAAAAAGTCTGATCATGTGACTTACCTTTAATTTCAGTCACCTCATAAAGAGGTAAAGGGTGTCTATTTGACTGTAGGTATTCTTGCAAGCGGGTTTTGTCATCTTTGGAAACAGCTTCTGGATCGAGCGCTTTAAGTCTGCAAGCAAACCAATCCAGAATTAAGGATTCACACGTATTCATGCCCGCTTCTAAATAAATGGCGCCTATAATGGATTCTACTGCATCAGCTAATATTGAATCACGGCGAAACCCACCACTTTTTAGCTCCCCTGGACCAAGAAGTAACAACTCACCAAGCTCAAATTCCCTGGCAACTTCGGCCAAGGTATCTCCTTTTACCAAGCTTGAGCGCATGCGAGTTAGCTTGCCCTCAGGCTGTTGAGGAAAACGCTGGTATAAGGCTTTCGCTATGACCATTCCTAATATAGCATCCCCTAAAAATTCCAGACGCTCATTGTGTTGTTTACTAGCACTTCTGTGGGTTAAAGCTTCAACTATTTTAGCCTCATCCGCAAAGGTATAACCCAAGCGCTTATACAAACGTATATATGGGTTAACAAGTGACATTTATTTTATGCTACCAACACGTTCAAACCTAACATCAGTAGGGATCCATCCTGGAACCCAACTACTAGGCACACGATCAAATTCAAAACTGATCCAAATCGCGACGGCTTTACCTACTAAATTTTCTTCAGGTACAAATCCCCAATACCTTCCATCTTCACTATTATCGCGATTGTCACCCATAACAAAGTAATGTCCTTCAGGAACAATCCATTCATCCGCCTGTGTTCCTGGCTGAGAATAATAACGACTAGTAATAGCTCTGCCTTGAGTACGATATATTTGATGGCTTACATCACCCAATTGCTCCGTGTATTTTTCTAATGGTGCAAATTGCTGATATGCTTCTCCTGTGCTCTCCAACTTTAAATCAATAGTCTGAAATCCTGAGCAATTTTCAGCAATATCACAAGATTGCTTAACTTGAAGTTGTTTATTTCGATAAATAACAGTATCGCCGGGTAGGCCTACTACCCGCTTAATATAGTCTAGATGTGGCTGAGGCGGAAACTTAAACACTACGACATCACCTCGTTTTGGTTCTCCAACATCGACAAACTTATTCCGCATTACGGGATCTTTTAGCCCATAAGTAAACTTTTCAACAAGGATGAAATCCCCCACTAATAATGTGGGCATCATTGAGCCAGAAGGAATTTGAAAAGGCTCATACAAAAATGAACGCAACACCATAACAAAAGCAATCACAGGGAAAATTTGTTGTGCTGTATCGACTAACCAAGGTAATTGCGGGTCTTGCTCTAAAACAGATTTTGCGCTGTCAGGGCTAGCAGCAATTACCATTCTCTGACGACGCTTAGAGGCAAACATCAAGCTATCGACCAACCAAATCAGACCCGAAACGAGTGTCAGTACAACCAGAAAGATTGAAAAATAATTAGCCATTTATTTACCTACCTTCAGAAGTGCTAAAAAGGCTTCTTGAGGCAGTTCTACGTTACCTACTGACTTCATACGTTTTTTTCCGTCCTTTTGTTTCTGTAATAGTTTTTTCTTACGGCTGATATCACCACCATAACACTTGGCTGTTACATTTTTACGTAATTGCTTGATGGTACTGCGAGCAATTATCTGATTACCAATAGCTGCTTGGATAGCAATATCAAACATTTGTCTGGGGATAAGCTCTTGGAGTTTTTCGACTAACTGCCTACCACGAGTCACAGCGTGGTCCTTGTGCGTAATCATGGCAAGGGCGTCCACACGCTCGCTATTGATCAAAATGTCTAAGCGTGACATTTCAGCGGTTTGGAAACGCTTAAAATTATAATCCAGAGATGCAAAACCTCGACTAGTCGATTTTAATTTATCGAAAAAGTCCATTACTACTTCTGCCATAGGTAGATCATAACTCACCGCAACTTGTTTGCCGTGATAAGTCATGCTGGTTTGCATACCACGCTTTTCAACACATAACGTAATGACATTACCAAGATACTGCTGCGGCACTAATATATGCGCTTCAACTATAGGCTCGTGAATCTCTTCTATATCATTGATAGCAGGTAATTTTGAAGGATTATCTACATAAATCGTTTCACCCTCTTTAGTGACTACTTCATACACAACAGTAGGTGCAGTGGTGATCAAATCCAAATTATATTCACGCTCTAAACGTTCTTGGATGATTTCCATATGTAGCATACCTAAGAAACCAATACGAAAACCAAAACCTAGAGCAGATGAACTCTCTGGCTCAAAAAACAAAGATGCGTCATTGAGGCTTAATTTTGCCAATGCGTCACGAAAATCTTCATAGTCATCAGAACTAATTGGGAACAGACCAGCGTAGACTTGAGGCTTGACCTTTTTAAAACCAGGGAGGGCTTCAGGTGCAGGCCGTCTCGCTAAGGTGATAGTGTCACCCACAGGTGCTCCATTAATTTCTTTTATACCAGCAACAACAAACCCAACTTCACCTGCTCTTAACACTCCAGTATCGGTTGCTTTAGGTGTGAATATACCCACTTTATCAGCTTGATGAATGCCACCAGTCGTCATTATTTTAATCTTATCATTCTTGTGTAACTCCCCCTGCATAATTCGCACAAGAGATACCACCCCTTGATAATTATCAAACCAAGAGTCAACAATCAATGCCTTTAACGGCGCATCAATCTCACCTTCTGGTGGTGGTATTTGGCGCACAATCACTTCTAGTACTTCTTCTATTCCAATACCTGTTTTGGCAGAACAGCGCACTGCATCGATAGCATCTATACCGACTATGTCTTCTATTTCCTCTGCGACACGGTCAGGTTCAGCTTGGGGTAGATCAATCTTGTTTATAATTGGCACCACTTCCATGTTTAAATCAATGGCGGTATAGCAATTCGCCAATGTTTGAGCCTCTACTCCCTGCCCGGCATCAACAACCAACAATGCCCCTTCACAAGCAGCAAGTGAACGTGAGACTTCATAAGTAAAATCTACATGTCCTGGCGTATCGATAAAGTTTAATTGATAAGTCTGACCATTTCTTGCGGTGTAGTTCAGCGTAACACTTTGCGCTTTGATGGTAATACCACGTTCTTTTTCGATATCCATTGAGTCAAGGACTTGTGCAGACATTTCTCTGCTGCTCAATCCTCCACAATGTTGGATGAGCCGATCGGAAAGAGTTGATTTACCGTGGTCTATATGAGCAATAATTGAGAAATTACGTATGTGCTTGTGTTGCATAAAATTTTAGAAAATTACCAAGTGGTTTTGTTTCCAAGCAACTAGTTAAATAAATATAAGTCGCTAGAGAATGGGACAAAAATTAAATAGAAAAGAATTTTACAGTTTTATCAATCACTTTGCGACACAACAAAAGAATTGTTTCTTGTTTTTTGTAAGAGAATAGGAAACTTAGACTTGTTTGACTTGGATATTATCAATTTCCAAGGGAAAAATTCTGAGAATACGAGGGTAAAAATCACCTTGATCAGAACGGCTTAAAAAGCGACGCACAAATCTAAATGTAAAATAAGTGCTAAAAGCGGAGAACAATATCAACCACCCTTCGACTATTAATCCTATTAATGGCAAGATACTTTGTCCGACAAGTGCAGACAAAACAAGGGCCAATAAAGGCAAACAATAAACCAACGCAGAAGCTTTAAGTAAGTTCTCTTCCGGTATCCCTAAACTGACCTTTTGCCCAACTTCAACCATTTCATTCAATCGAAAGCGCAATATTTCTCGCTTTCTTGCAAAAATTTTTGCGATGGCTCCTGTGCCGCAATTGGATTGAGCTTCACAACTGCCACATGTTGACTTAATTTGTGTTTCAACCAATACAACCTGCTGAGAGTTGTGGTGTTCGATAGCACAAATCACTCCAATCTCCTCAATCATTATTTAATTCTTTGAATTGATTTAGCAATGGCATTGGCAGTGCTTGCTGGTAGCTTCCCAATAATAGTGATGATTAGTTCACCATGCTCAATAGTTAGCAATGTGTCAGACTGAACTGTGCCCACTAAATTATCCTGTGGCTTATTGTTATCTCTGCCTTGTAAATAGACAGAGACATCAACCAAACCATCACTCAACATAATGTATTCAACTACTCCACTCGATCTAGACAAACGACGTAAGTCTCTTTTTACTATTGTCATACCTCTAGGAATATAGCCAATTTCCCAAAGTGAATTAAGTGTAGCGCTTGTACTAAAACTGACCACCTCAGGCAACATTCCGGGCTCAATTTTTGCAAAAAAAGGATCAGGCTCTTTAGCTATTTGTATACTTGTCACTTGAATTTGCTCCAGAAGCTGACCTTCTTGACCGAACATGTTCAATTTTAATAACAACCCTGTTTCTTGATCAAGCCAAACATTTAAGCCAAAGCGAGTTTTGTCTTTACTGATTATTCGGATTTGTTGCGCCGAGCGCCCCGCGATCCGACTACGGCCGATCATAATGAATTCGTAACCCAGCAACAATTTTTCTGGGTTTTGCAAAAACTCGCTAGGAAAAGGTCCGTTGATAATAGATGTTTGCAAGCTGTAAGGAGGAACGTTAGGTTCAAAATAACTGACTTTATTTCCAATACGAACAACTTCTCGGCCTGGGCCATTCAAAAGATTAAGTTGTTCCATTTCGAGGCCATCTTCATTCACCCCGTGACGCCAAAGATAGGGCTGGGAATCTACAGCGGGTTTTAATAAAACAAAGGAAATAGTGTAATTGAGAGACTTAACTGCTTCGGACATCTTCGCTAACCATGCTTGCGCACTATTAGGTGTATAAGAATTGGTAGTGTTAATCTTTTGTACTTGTGCAAAAGATTGAAAAGGAACAAAAACACTAATCAGCAGAGTCAATATGACCCTGCTAGCAATTTTATTAGGGTGTATTTTCAACAATGTCTGATTGTGCCTCTTCATTAGTGATTTTTGGATCCGAAATCTCAGAACCATCATTAGTCAGTTGAATCGTTTTAAAACGTAATTGTTGTTTATGATCTGTCATATACGCATTGATTCGACGTCTTTGTTCAGCCCCATCAGAGTTCGGTATTGCAGGAGATTGATCAAAACTCACTGGTGACAAACCACCTTGAATGCCCGGGATATGAGGGGCTGCATTAAATGGTTGGTCTAAGTCAGCCTGATTAAATTGTTGAACCCCAATTATCATCACTACGGCAACCGAGGCAGCAATAGCCATTTGTCCGCCTTGTTTTGCAAAGGGAACAACATTACCAACTAAAGGTAGGTCACGCCAAGTTCTCTTTGGAGCCAATAATGTAGGCTCAGACTCCAACGCTTTAGCAACCATATTAGCAATATCAATATCAAAATTAATATTTAATGGAAGTTCCTGACGCAAACTATCACGAATAAGGTGGTAACTTTTCCATTTTAGCTGCAAATCAGTATCATTTTTTATCGCATCCAACACATGAATGCTCGATGAGCTAGAAGCGATATATTCTCCATCGACTAAGGCTGACAAATTTTCAAGTTTTTGCGACATACATTGTGATTCCCGCTAATTTAATTTTTTCTTTGATTTAAAATCAATCATTCATCAATAATGGTTGAATAACTTTATCTAATGCTTCTCTTGCCCTGAATATTCTCGACCTGACGGTTCCTACTGGGCAATCCATAACATTAGCAATATCCTCATAGCTTAGCCCCTCTAGTTCACGCAAGCTTATAGCCATACGTAAATCTTCAGGTAGCTTTTCCATGGCGTCAAACAACAGCGTCTCCATTTGCTCTGACATTAAGTTTTTTTCGGGTGAATTATTTTCTTTCAATGCATCACTGCCGTCATAATAATCTGCTTCATCAGCATCAACATCACTTGCTGGGGGCTTTCTCCCTTGAGACACCAGATAATTTTTTGCACTATTTACAGCTATTCTATATAGCCAAGTATAAAAAGCGCTATCACCTCTAAAATTTGGTAAGGCTCTGTAAGCTTTTACAAACGCCTCTTGCGTTACATCTGCCACGTCCCCTGAATTTTTAACATATCTAGAGACTAAATAGGATACTTTTTGTTGGTACTTTGTTACCAACAACCCGTATGCGTTTTTATCTCCGCGTTGCACTCTTTCAACAATTTGTTGGTCTGCTATCTGCTCGCTCATTTCGAGCCTTTACTCCTGTACGAAAATAAACTACGGCTCATGCAAGCACTACTATTGACTCTATGAAATTTGAAAAGTTCGAATATATCCAACTTTTTTTTTCGAAAAAACAAAAATGTTTAATTGAATTACTGTCAGTAAAGGAAATTTACATACAATCCGCTATGAAAAGCATTGTAATTTATAACGTGTAAATTAGTATTGCCTAACAAATCGACCATATTACCTAGTTTACCTTATGCACTCTACTATTGAACACCAATGTGACGTACTTATTATTGGAAGCGGCGCCGCAGGATTAAGTCACGCCTTAAAACTTGCAGATCATTGCCAAGTGATAGTGTTAAGTAAAAGTGATGTATCTGAAGGGTCAACCAAATATGCCCAAGGCGGCATTGCAGCCGTTTTTGATGAAAATGATTCTATTGCCTCACATGTTGAGGACACACTATTAGCTGGCGACGGTTTGTGTGATAGAAGCGCTGTTGAGTTCACCGCATCTCAAGCCAAAACTTCTATGCAATGGCTAATTGATTTTGGAATGCCATTTGACCGGGAAAGCTCAGAAAACGGTGAAACTCGATTTCATCTGACTAGAGAAGGAGGTCATAGCCACAGACGAATTTTACACTCAGCCGACGCCACTGGCGCCGCAGTGCAAGTCACTCTTATTGAAGCAGTGCAGCAGCATCCTAACATTCACCTATTTCAACGCTATAACGCCGTAGATTTAATCAAAAGTCAAAACACAAAAAATCTATTGTTAGGCGCCTATGTATGGAACAGAAAACGGGAAAGAGTGGAAATAATTCGTAGTAAGTTTGTTTCCTTAGCAACAGGCGGAGCAAGTAAGGTTTATCAATATACGTCTAATCCAGACGTATCTAGTGGTGATGGTATTGCTATGGCTTGGCGCGCAGGATGTCGGGTTGCTAATATGGAATTTAATCAATTTCATCCAACATGTTTGTATCATCCAGAAGCGCGAAATTTTTTAATTACTGAAGCTTTACGAGGCGAAGGTGCGAAACTTTGTCATCCTGACGGTACCCTTTTTATGCATAAATTTGATAAAAGGGGTGATTTGGCTTCACGAGATATCGTCGCCAGAGCCATTGATTTTGAGATGAAAAGGTTAGGCGCTGATTGTATGTATCTGGACATCAGCCATAAACCAAGTGATTTTATTGTTAAGCACTTTCCAAATATTTATCGAAAGTGTCGCTCTTTGGGAATCGATATTACTCAGCAGCCCATCCCGGTTGTACCAGCAGCACATTACAGTTGCGGTGGAGTCGTCACAGATACATATGCCAAAACTGATATAGATAACTTATATGCGATCGGTGAGGTGGCTTATACTGGACTACATGGTGCAAATCGGATGGCAAGTAACTCATTGTTGGAGTGTATAGTATATGGCCATTCTGCTGCTAATCACATAACGGCAAAGTTAACTGAAAACACAGTAGATGAACAAATTAAAGCTTGGGATGAAAGCAAGGTGAGTGACTCCGATGAAGAAGTAATTATTCAACATAACTGGCATGAATTGCGCCTGTTTATGTGGGATTACGTAGGTATTGTGCGAACGAATAAACGTTTAGAACGTGCCCATCATCGTATTGAATTATTACAACAGGAAGTGAATGATTATTATTGTAACTTTAAAGTTAGTAATAATTTACTTGAGCTTAGAAACTTACTGACAGTTGCTGAGTTAATAGTGAAGTGCGCTAAAGAACGCAAAGAGAGTCGAGGCTTACACTTTAACTTAGACTACCCTCAGAAACTTGACGATCCCAAACCGACAATAATACAAAACGATCTTAAATAGAGCGAATATTACGAATAAAGTGTAAAGAATATAACTCGTTGTTAGCCCCGCAGCCTACCATCTTAAAATACTGTTCAACATGCAAACTTAAAAGAATGAAAAACCATGCTAACTTGAATGGTAAATAAAGAAGGTGCATGAAGATAAGTTAAACCTCAACGTTTGAGTTTATAAAGGTGAGAATTTCTTATGTATCCCATATATACATTGATAACTAGTTCATATTCTATGAATAACATGCTGTTTAGAACATTGTAATTTAGCCGACCATCTAATTGGACTGGATTGGATTGAAATCACCAGAAAACGCTGCATATTGTCGACCTAAACTAGAATAGAGATTAGAGGTTTTATTTTTAGAGTTAGTAAAATCACCTATAAAACTTCATTCCTATTGGGTCTGTAATATGGACATGATCACGGCGAAATAAATTAATAATGGCACATTGCCATGCAAGCTCAAAACAGCTAAGAAATGTCAGTCTAGTTAAGATACCTATTAATCAGAATGCATTTTCAAATGTTAAAAACACTAAATACGGACTACTTTATTTAGCCTTTGTGATTGAGCTAATACAGTTTATCAGGCACTTAACCTGCATTAATTCTAATAAAAGAAAAGATCATCCTTGGGGTCCAAACCGACCGATTGACAGTAAGTTTTTTTAGGATTTTAATCTATTGTAAATCCTTTAGGTAAAATATATTTTCCAGCTAGAAGATTTTGGAAAGTTGCTAAAATGGAGGTTAGAATGTTAGTGAGCACATCATATTAACTACACCTTAATATATGTAATACTAAAAAAGTGATTATATCAAGATGAGGTGTCATAGATTACCCTTGTCAGAGGTATGTTGTTGATAGATAACGGCACGGCAAAGTCGGCGGAAATCTCTTTTAATAACTTGGTCTTTATATATAAAACACCATTTTGAATAACGAGAGTTAAGTGAAGAGATCAAATGAATAAATATTAAAAAACTACTGACTCTGGATTTAGCAGTAATTCTCCAGCCCAATTGTTCGTCTTCAAATACTTCCAACCATTCTCCCCCTTGGGAAAATATAACAGGAGGCTGCTTTTTTTTTCTGGAATTAAAGATCGTTTTAAGAAAAAAAAGAATAATGCCTAAAATAGTCAACATTTGGAATAAAAACTGGTATTGAATACTATCAGATTGCCAATTTAAGACTGATAATATTAAAATAACATAAACCAGCAACGTGAAAGTCACTAATATTCGAGACGATTTAAACTCAACCCTATACTTTAACACGGCTTAAAATGTGTTCAATCATTTGACTAAATTCTTTATCATCACAGGCTTGATGTCCCATAAACCAAGCATACAAATCAGGATCATCACAGATTAACAACCTCTCAAACACTTCTTGCTGATGACTAGATAATTCATTAAAACCGGTTTCAGCAAAAGGCATAAAGAGCACATCAAGCTCCAGCATTCCACGGCGACATGCCCACTTCAAACGACCGTATCGTTTTTTATCAAACATTTTTAACCTCTAATTGTCAATAATTTCAATTTAACTTGAATATCTGATTTTCATAATAACAGTAATAATCAGTTGTTTTCAGATTATTCCTTGCTAAATCAAACTCGTACCCCATATCAAATGCTACGGATGATTAGCAAAAGAAAACAATTTATGTCACAAGCACTCCCAGACCATACCGCGCCAAAACAGTATACCAATAAGCTTAAAAATAATGGAGTCATCCAACTCATTGGTGAAGAAAAAGTCAATTATCTACAAGGTCAAATAACGGCAGATGTTAATCAGCTAACTAAAAATGATGCACTTTTAGCTACTCATTGTGACTTTAAAGGTAAAGTTTGGAGTGTCTTTTATACCTTACTATGGCAAGACTCTATTTTATTAATCACACATAAATCAGTTTTAGAAAAATCTCTATCCGAATTAAAAAAATATGGAGTATTTGCCAAAGTAGATATCACAAACCAAAGCGACAATTGGCAGATAACCGGTGGCTCTGGCGACTTATTTGAAAAGGCAATCTTAGATCTGTTTGACGAATTACCAACGGGTGATAGAAAAGTCATATCAAATGCTTATGGCTTGGTAATGTCAAAAGAACAACCAGATCAACGTTATCTAGTTTTACAACCCAATAATGCTGAAAAAAAATTAGGTTTAAAAGAATCCGAAAGTAGAGAGCTATGGGAAATCGCAGACATAAAGTCAGGGCTAGGTGACATTCGAGGAACAACAATAAACGAATTTGTACCACAAATGTTTAATCTGCAGGCAATGGACGCCATAGATTTTGAAAAAGGTTGTTACATGGGACAAGAAGTTGTAGCTAGAACAAAATATTTGGGCCGTAATAAACGTGCTGGTTTTATTCTAAAAACTCAGACCGACACAAAAGATTTAAGTGGTGAGCACCTCGAATACCAAATAGGGGAGAATTGGCGACCTGGCGGAAAGATACTTCGAAGTGGTTCTGATGAAGGACAGACATGGATATTTGCGATTTTAGCCAAAGATACACAAATAGGTAGTATTTTTAGAGTTAAATCTTCGCCAAATACAATCTTCATTGCTCAAGCACTTCCCTATCCTCTACAATAGGTAAAAAATCAATTTTGACTGGAATATAATGAATATAGCCAATAATACCATTGCCACCATCCACTTTACTGTTTGTTCATCAGACGGAGCTCAAATCGACACATCGAGAAATAGTGAACCTATGGTTTTCTTACAAGGTAGTCATTTTTTAATTCAAGGCTTAGAAGATGAATTAGAAGGTAAAACAGTTGGTAATAAGTTTACTATAGACATAGAACCAGCTCTTGCCTATGGCGAACGCCATGAAGAATTAGTTCAGTCAGTACCAAAAACAATGTTTGAGGATATGGATTTAAATGTGGGTATGACTTTCAGAGCATCAACTGATGACGGTGAACAATCAGTGATGATCATCGACATCAATGAAGAAGAGGTGGTAGTTGACGGAAATCACCCTTTATCAGGTCTGACACTTAATTTTGATGTAGAGGTATTAGAAGTCAGAGAAGCGACAGAAGAAGAAATCGCCCATGGTCACCCACATACTGAAGGTGGATGTGAGCATTCTCATTAAGCAATAAAATTTAAATATAAAAAAAGCGCTCAATTGGCGCTTTTTTTATATCATAAATTATGAAATGACTTAGGTATTAACAGATACAAATAGAAATCCCTCTAATTCAGAATACTTAAGTGTGCATGACATCTTCAATAACTTATATAGGTATAGGATGTAGGATTTTATTGGAACAAAACCTATTTTCTCTCAGGGCAATGAAAAATAAATTCGTTATAGGTAGTAAGCTTAGATACGCGACATAGCAGCTACCGAGTTAAACTCTCCCATAGTGAAGTGGTCAAGTCATTTTGGCCACGGGTTTGTAGTATTTTCGATACCGATATTCCGATTCATTTGGTGTCAATCCACCATTATATGAATGCGGCCTAAACTCACTGTAATAGCCAATAATATAATCATTGATACCGTGCTTAGCTTCACTAAAACTACAATAGCCAGTTGTTGGTATCCATTCTGTTTTTAAGCTTCTAAAAAAGCGTTCCATTGGACTATTATCCCAGCAGTTTCCTCGTCGGCTCATACTTTGCGTTAATCGATATCGCCATACTAGCTGCCTAAATTGGCGACTTGTGTAGTGACTTCCTTGATCGCTATGGTACATCACCTCTTTAGGTCTTCCACGACTTTCAAATGCCATGGTCAACGCCTGACAGGTTAAATTACTATCAGGCGAATGACTCATCGCCCAACCAACGGGTTTTCTTGCAAATAAATCCATGACGACCGCTAAGTAAGCCCATCGGTTGCCTGTCCAAATATACGTCACATCGCCGCACCACAATTGATTAGGCTCAATGACGGCAAATTGCCTATCCAATATGTTCGGGATAGCCACATGCTCTTTAGTCGCCTTCTTGTAGGCATGTTGCGGTAGTTGGCAACTGACTAAATTCAACTTCTTCATGATATTACTGGCACGATAACGAGATAAAGGGAAACCATTGTCGGTTGCCATAATCGCTATCGTTCTTGCGCCCGCTGAGCCGTTGCTTTGCCGATGCACTTCTTTCACCTGGCCGTACAATTTAGCGACCTCTGGTGATAAGCGTCTATCTCGCCCAAGCCAATATTTGTAGGTGCTGCGGTGGACTCCAAATACCTCACATAGCACTTTTATCGAATAACGGCGTTCATCACTCTGACTCAGTTTCTCTACTAGAGAGAGTTGTTCATGGAGTCCGACATCAACAGAGCGGTAGCCTTTTTTAATATTTCCTTCTCAAGCTCAGCTCGCGCAAGCTTCTTCTTTAAATCCTTTATTTCTAGCTGGTCAGGCGTCATTGGGGTTTGCTCAACTCTCACGCCTTTACGTTCTTGTTGAAGTTGTTTTACCCACTTTCCTATCGTTGAAAAACCAACCCCCATTGCCTTAGCGGCTTCGTCGTGAGTGTAACTTTGATCAACAACCAGTTGTGCTGTTTCCAATCTAAATTCAGGACTAAAAGTCCGTCTTGTTCTTTTGCTCATCTTTGGCACCTAATCTTGCTATGCAAATAGCATAACATCTCTAGTTAGGTGGCCAAATTAACTATGCCACTTCATAGGGAAACCTGACTATTCAGCATATAATTATCAAGGACGATAAAATGGTGGAGGGTGAAGGGTAAACAATCCAGGTGTAATTATCGAGGAGATGAGTTTGGGTCTATCTCAACAGGGATATATATGTCTGCCCTCGTTTTTTAACGAGCAGATATCAAAAAGGGCCACCTTTACAGATAGCCCTTTTTTTAAATGGGAGCCTGCGGTGTATCCAAATGTGGGGCTGGCCTTCCAGCAATGTGCGAGGCACTCTACAGCGCCATACCAGTGCTACTTTGAAGGAGGATAAAGGTAAGCGTCCGGTAATTAGCACGTTCCATTAGTTAACCTTGCAGAGCAGAATATCGACTTTGATAATCATCGGAGTCGAATATGGGAAGACGTAGTTCTAAAGAATGGCAGGTCATCATTGAGCAACAGGAAAGCAGCGGCATATCGGTTGCTCAATTTTGCAAACAACACGCGCTAAACAATAAATACTTCCATGCCAGAAAACAGTCATTGCTCAAGCGTCAACAACGCAAACTATCATCACCGTTTATCAAGGTCAGTAAAACAAGTCCTGATACAACAATGATGTCACTGCAAATAGGTGACGCTACATTGTCTTTGCCACTCAATTGCGAGCCCTTGTGGTTGGCACAATTGCTCAAGGCAGTGGCAGCATGAAGATGTTTATTGAGCCGTCGGATATCTATATGCACATTGAGGCTGTGGACTTTCGAAAGTCGATTAACGGTTTGGTTGTGGTGGTTGAGCAGCAACTTGAATTGTCGCCCTTAAGCGATGCGCTGTTTGTCTTTAGCAACAAGAAACGGGATAAACTCAAAATCCTTTACTGGGATAAGACAGGTTTTGCGTTGTGGTACAAACGGCTGGAGAAGCAGCGCTTCAAGTGGCCCAAAGATGACCAGCTAAGTCGTTTAGTTCTGTCAGAGCAACAGCTCAATTGGTTACTCGGCGGTTATGACATCATCGGCCACAGCCCCTTGACGTATCAAGCCGTCAGCTTATAACCACAGATCATAAGCAGCATTTAACGATCACGACTTATTCTAAAAAAGTCAATTAAATCAGTCTGTTATTCGATAAAATACAGACATGATAGAGACGCAATACCAACAACGCATTACTGAGCTGGAAAGCTTATTGGCAGAGAAAGATGCCAAGATAGCATTTCTAGAAGAGCAGTTCCGCCTTGCCCAACAAAAACAGTTTGGTGCCAGCAGTGAAGGTCATCCGGGCCAAGGCGAGTTGTTTAATGAGGTGGAAGCCGAAGTAGAGCAGCTTGACGTTGAGCCAGTACAAGAGACAATTGGATACACCCGCAATAAGCCAAAGCGCAAACCGCTGCCGAAGGACTTACCCCGTGAAGTCGTGGTCATTGATATTGCCGATGAAGATAAAGTCTGTGCTTGCTGCAACGGTGAACTGCATCAGATTGGCGAAGATAAGAGCGAGAAGTTGGAATTTATCCCAGCTAAAGTCAAAGTGATTGAAACGGTACGGCCAAAGTATGCATGCAGAGCCTGCGAAAAAGACGGTACACAAAACCAGATAAAACAGGCGCCTGTGCCAGCCAGCATTATTCCCAAAGGTTATGCCACCCCCAGCTTGCTCAGCCAAATCATTACCAGTAAATACCAATATGGTTTACCGCTTTACCGCCAGGAAAGCCTGTTCAAACAATACGGCATCGAGCTGAGTCGCAAGACCATGGCTGATTGGATGATAAAGTCGCAACTGGCGTTGCAAATACTGTATGAGCGACTGCGGGAAATACTGCTGCAACAATCGGTCATTCAAGCGGATGAGACAACATTAAAAGTTATCGGGGAAGCCAAAACCACCAGTTATATGTGGCTGTATTGCAGTGGCACAGACTCGCCCAACGACAGCTCCACTCCCAATATTGTGCTCTACGACTATCAAAACAGTCGCAGAGGTCAGTGTGCGGTGGATTTCCTCGCCGGATATTCAGGCTATTTGCAAGTGGATGGTTATCAGGGGTATGCCCAAACTCAGGCCACGCTGGTCGCCTGCATGGCCCATGCCCGCAGAAAGTTTGTTGAGGCAGAAACCGCACAACCGAAAGGCAAAACCGGCAAAGCCAATTGGGCACTCAATCAAATCCAAAAACTGTATCGCATAGAAACAAAAATCAAAGGTAAAACAGCACAAGAAAAATACCGAATACGTCAGGCTGACGCCTTACCCTTACTTATGCAATTCAAAGGCTGGCTGGATAAGTCCGCCACAGAGGTACCGCCTAAAACGGCTCTGGGCAAAGCCCTTGCCTACAGCCTGAATCAATGGTCCAAACTCATTCGTTACATTGAAGATGGCAACCTGACTATCGACAATAACCGGGCGGAACGGGCCATAAAACCCTTTGTGATAGGTCGAAAAAACTGGTTATTCTCAAACACGGCTAACGGCGCAAACGCCAGTGCCACACTTTATAGTATTATCGAAACTGCTAAATCCAATGGCTTAGTGCCATTCGATTACCTCAACCATCTGCTAAATGAAATCCCAAGCCTGAAACCAGATGACACTATCGACCACCTGTTGCCATGGAATTGCGCTAAACGCTAGGTGGGATCACCGGACGCTTACGGATAAAGAAGCTTTGCCTCTACCTGCTCAGATGCATAATCGAATAATCCACAAGCCTTACTAAATTGCAGATACAAAAAAGGGCTACCCATACGGATAGCCCTTTCTCTAAATAGGAGCCTGGCAATGTGCTACTCTCGCATGGGGAAACCCCAAACTACCATCGCCGCTAATGTGTTTCACTTCTGAGTTCGGAATGGGATCAGGTGGTGCCACATCGCTATTGTCGCCAGACAAAAACTGTTATCTATCAAGTTTTCACTCAATAAATCAATATGTAAAAGCTGATGCTCGCTGCCTACCTAGGTAGAAGCGCGCTGTAATCGAGCCTAAAGAATGTCTTCAGTCTTACTCTTAATTTTATGTTAATACTTGCCACTCATCAAACACTCAGCACTTCTTTTATGA